>CAYXTZ010000104.1:0-5171 GCA_964468535.1 uncultured Sulfurovum sp. | reverse complement strand
TCTAGTTTTTTACCATAAAGTGATATAAGATAGTTGGCAGTTACAGTTGCATTTATGAAATCTGCTGTCACACGAAAGGCATGTTGATAGTCATGTTTTTTTAGTGGTATGGCTTCGGTGATGAGTCTTTTGTCAAATTCGCCCATATTTCTACTTACAACATCGTATGAAATGAGTGCATCGGCTATGCCATTATACTCCACACCCAAAAGGACATCTGTACGTGAAAATTCTTTTTCACCTGTATTTGAAAACTTTAAACCATCAAAATATGCCACTTCTGTTTTAAAAAGCCAAGAACCTGTGATTGCATTAAGTGCAGTACCATACATCTCTATCTTGTCATGAGCGATGATAGGTGAAGACTGATTTGCTGAAGATTTATTTGCTGATGGCAAGATGAGTTGTCCTGCATCATTGCGTACCTGTGCTGCATAAAAGTCTACATCCCATCCAGAAAACTCAGCCCCAATGCTTAGTGCATAAGTAACATCATCATAACTTTCATTTGATGGTGCGACTATAGGTAAAGGATTAAAAGCGGAACCAAAAGGTGGATTTTTAGAAAATCGTTGTTCCAAGATAGCCATAGGTGTTACGCGCCAGTCACCCATGAAGTAGTCAAACTTTGCCATAGCTACAGGCAAACGTAAGTCTTCTATGTCTACCATACCAGGACGACGGTTATCTAGTGGGTTAAGTATGTCTGTGACCCTTAATGTATCTGAACGTCCCCACACCACCACTTGTCGTCCTACTTTCACATCAAGACTATCTGTAATGCTTCCTTCGATGTAGGCATCGTAGAGTTCTACTTCACTTTTGAGTGCATTTCGTTCTTGTTTAGAAAACTTTTCTGTACCTCGTATGTCATAAATCGCATCATAGTATGCTTTTGCATTTGTTTTTATACGCCATCCATTTTCAAACTTATGCTCATAGTCTAAAAAAATCGAAGACTTTAATGAAGTAAAATTATCATGAGGGGTTTTACCATTATAGGAGTATGCAACTTGCTGCGTGAGCTTTCCACTAAATCCTTCTATAGAGCTATACTTCTCTTCGCTGACTTCTGTAGTATTTTCATCATCGAAACCATCTAGCACATCAGTGACTTTTTCCTCTACTTTTATAGGAGCATCATCGAAGCCCTCTAATGCTTCTTGGGTACTTTCTGCATACAATGAAGTTAAAACTAAAAACAGTACAAGACAATGCTTATAATGCTTTCTACTTCCTACTTCCTCATTCCTCATTCTCAAAGTCCTTTTTCAAGTCTACGTGTAGTAAAAATAGAGTCATCTATAGGTTTATTTAGTTTTATATTTGAAAACTTCAAGACTGTTTTATGTACAGTTTTTTTGCCTTTTTTTGTAGTCATGGTCATTTCATTGGGCAACCATATACCTTTTTGTTTGTGAAGGCGTTTTATGTCCATGTATTTCTTTTTATTACCTTTCATAAATCCTATGGAACGTACCACCACATAGTTATCTTGTCTCACTAAAGCTATGGTTTTTGTATACCCAGACTCTTTGATGACTTTTTTACTTCTTGGTGTGGCTTCTATCATCCATGCCTTGTTCCCTCTTACCTCTGTTTCTTTAAGTAGCTTAAAGTCATAATCTTCTAAGTCTCTCTCTGTCATGTCATAGTAGGAAAAATCTGAACCCATAAAACTAGAACTCTTATCTGAGCTTGGTATACGTTTTACCTTTTTAAGTGCTGGAAGATAGAGCCACTGGTCATCATCTTTACTAGCATCATCATAGTCAAAAGTTAAAAATGCTGTATTTTTAACATCAGCTGGAGTTTTAAAAAACATGATTTGATGCTCATCATCTCCAAAATCCTTAGAAAATGTTTGAAGGTCTCTTGTACGTTTTTTACCGTTCTTATCTATGAGTACCATCTTCATACTTTGTTCTAATGTTTTACCATCATCCCTAGCATCTACTTTTTCCATAATGGCTCTTGCTTTTGGGTCATCTGCAAGTACATTTGTAGTGACTAAAGATAGTCCTAGTGTTAGTCCGATTAATATTTTTTTTGTATTCATTATATTCTCCATTTGAGTGAGGTCAGGTGATTCATGATTCATTCTTTCAGAACAAATCACAAATCACCAGACCCCTGTATTCTAATTTTATCGTATCCAGCCCCACTTGGCAACAACTATCATAAGTGCAGGAGCTAGTAACAAGTCAGATAAAAGTGCCATAATTATCACTGTACCTGTGAGTAATCCAAAGTTCTGCACAGAGGTCATCTCACCAAAGAGATAAGAGTAAAACCCTAGAGCCAAAACTATGGTGGTTATAAGCAAAGCTTTGCCCGCTGTAAAAAATGTCTGCTCTATAGCTTTTGCAGAATTTTTACTCACAAGATAGTATCGCTTAAAATTGTGCATAAAATGTATGGTGTCATCCACAGCCAAGCCTATGGCGATGCTTCCTATAAGTAAAGTGAAAGCATCAAGTGGGATGTTGAGCATATACATAAGCAAAAGTCCTAAGATAATGGGTACTAGATTTGGTATCATACTTAAAAGCCCTAAACGAACAGAACCTAAAATCAACATCATCATAAACGATATCAAAACAAAAGCAAGAACATAGCTCATAACTGAGGACTTCACCACCTGTGAAAAGGTATTGATGAGTATAGGTATCATGCCTGTAATCACGACATTTTCATCAGGAAAAGTTTCACTTATCTTGGTTTTTACATGCTCTAAAACACCTACAGCTTCCACCGCACCAGTCCATGGAAGCTTCATGGTTACCCTTGCTTTTGAAAACTGTGAGTCAAGCACATCTTCAAGGTCATCAGAACCTGAGTTTTCAAATAAAAGTAACTCTTGGGAGACTAGGTTTGCATCATCTGGTATACGATAATATGCTTCGTCATTGCCATGAAGAGCCCTATTGGTTTCTTTTACTATGGTTGCGATAGAAACAACCTTGCCTATGTGTGTATATTCATCTACGTAAGATTCTAACTCTCTTGCTAGTTCATTTAGTTTTTGAAGCTTTTTTGGATTTTTCCATCCATTTTCAACACCCGTATCTATGACTGCCTCTATGGTAACAGAACCATTCATATGTTTGTCTATAACATTTGTGGCTATACGGTGTGGATTGTCTTCCTTAAACCATGTTATAGGGTCATGAGAAAGTTTTAACTGCGATGATGCATATAGGGCAAAAGCCACCAAAATGAAAGATGCCACAATGATTTGTTTATAGTACCTCACAGGAATAACAGCCAAGGACTTCATAATATAGTCCAATTTTGAAGCCCCAGAGTATGCCTTTTGTTTGAGTTTAGTGATACTCAAAAGTGCAGGAAATAGTGTTAAGGTAAGAACAAGAGACACCATGACACCAAGTGAAGCAAAGATACCCATATCTGACTGAGGTGCCATCTCAGACCCTGCAAAAGAACCTACACCTATGGCTGTGGTTATGGAGGTCATGGCTATGGCTAAGCCTGAATGCTCCATAGTATAAACCAGTGCTTCTTTTCGTGAGCCAGTTCTATTAAATGTATCAAAGAAAATAGAAAGTATGTGTACCGTTGCACCTACAGATACTGCCAAAAGCAAAGAAGGGACTATCTGTGTAGGAAGCTTAAAAGCAACTCCAGCCCATGCCATAGTACCAACAGTAGTCAAGAGTGCCAAAGCAATAATGATTATGGGGTACACAACAGCAGAAACACGTCTAAATAATAAAAATAGAAATACCATGATAAGCAAGAATGTGGCTTTTGTAAATGTCTGCATATCTGATTTCATTTGGTATTTTAATGCATTGTTTACCGATGGTGAACCTGAGATATAGATTTTAAAATCTTCTGATTCATAGGTTTTTACCACATCTCTTAACACAGCTAAAAGTTCTGAGTTTTCCGCGTCACTTAAAAAGCGTCTATCTTTTTGTGATTCATCACTCTTTTCATTGTCTAATCCTTCATCAAACCCTTCTTGAAAATCATCTTCAAGAGATGACTCTTCTTCCCCTTCATGGGTAAATGCGTCTGTTTCTATGACCATTGTTGTCATTTTTCCGTCAAAAGATAAAAGTAAATCTTTATAAAAATGTGAAGCCATGGCTTGTTTTTTTATCTTTGCTATCTCTTCTTTCGTTGTTGGAAATGGCTCCAGTAAATCATCAGTACTAAGCGTATCTCCCTCCCCTCTAGTATTTCGAACATTGTAGAGTGAAGTCACATCATCAAGATAGGGTACTTCTTCTTCTATCTTTTCATGTAAAGAGCGTAATTTTTTCATGAATTCTATAGTGAAAATGTCATTAGACTTAATACCAAGTACTATACGTTCATCCCGTCCAAATTGAGCTCTAAATTTGTTGTATTCCAAAAGCATAGGGTCATCATCATGCATGAACCCCTCTGTAGAGGTATCCATCTTTATTTGCGGTACATGAGATACAGGAAAAGCAAGTAGTGCCAACACTACAAATATTACCTTAAAAGGATTATCATGTATATACCCTCCTATTTTTCCCATAAGTTTTTCTAGTTTATCGTGCATGCTTTTCCTTTAAATAATCTGTATTTTTATCTGCCATATGTAACAATGCAGGCAAATAAAGCAAATCAATAATCAATGCGAGCATCAATGCTATAGCCGTCACCACTCCAAAGTTTTGATTGGGCGTAAACGTAGAAAATGCGAAAATAGAAAACGACAATGAGAGTACTATTGTGGTAAAAAATATCGCCCTACCTGCATAATGCAAAACTTCATCAAAAGTGTCAGCCATACTTAGCCCTCTTTTACGTGCATCAAAGTACTTGACCAAGAAGTGAATGGTATCATCTACAGCCACCCCTATGATGATAGCCCCTGCGATGGCTACTCCCATGTCTATAGTTAGCCCAAGCCATCCCATGACACCTATGACCAGTATCACGGGCAATAGATTTGGTAAGAGTAAAATCCAAAGTATTTTAAGCCTCTTAAATATAAGTAACATCATAATGGAGACGATGAGTATGGTCAATGATAGCGAATAGATAAGTGTAGCCGTCACGTCTTTTGCCATATAGGCATACATGGCTGTTTGACCTGTAAGTGTCATGGCGTATGGCGTTTTAGCCCACCAGTCTTTGGCGAAGTTTATCATCTTCATGTCTTTGGTATT
>CAYXTZ010000103.1:0-5181 GCA_964468535.1 uncultured Sulfurovum sp. | reverse complement strand
CTTTGCCAAACATAGACCAAGGTAGTCTTAGTAAAGAATCTAAACTTGCACGTGTAAAAGTTTATGAGGCTTTACAAAAATCTACAGATGTGTATGAAAAAACCTTTGCATTTAACACGCTCATAGCTGCTTGTATGGAAGCACTAAATGCCTTAGATAAGCAAGATGATGCAGCTGTATGGACGGAGGGGATGTACATCATGCTTAACCTCTTAGAACCCATCATCCCTCATGTGACAAGTGAGCTTTCAGAGCTGTTATTTGCTAGAGAAAACTTGTTTGCAAAGCTTGAAGCAAAAGAAGAAGTTTTTGTGCAAGACAGTATCTTGTATATGGTAATGATAGCTGGTAAGAAGCGTACAGAAGTAGAAGTAAACCCATCAGCATCAAAAGATGAGATACTTGTGCTTGCAAAAGAAGCAGGGGCTAAGTGGCTAGAGGGTATGATAATAGTTAAAGAAATAGTTGTACCAAATAAACTGGTAAACTTAGCTGTGAAACCAGCATGAAAAAAGGAGTGATGATGCGAGTATTTTTAGTAGGTTTAGCTGTATTTTTCTTTACAGCTTGTGGGTATAAACCATCGTCACAATATATAAAAAATATTTTTTCAGATTCTGTGTATGTTGAGGTTACAGTCGATGCTATTGAGCCAGAAAATGCTCCCTTTATTAAAGATGAGATGAATCGTTTGGTGTATACCCGTTTTAAAGGAAAAGTGACTTCAAAAGAAGAAGCAGAGAGTAAAATTTATGTGAACTACAGAGGGACTAGTTATATGCCTCTTGCATATGAGGATGGGTATGTGACACGCTACCGTGTCATTGTACGTGTAAACTTCAGAATGTTAACTAAAAAAGGTACAATTAATAAACGTATTTCAAGTAGGGTTGAATCAGATATTCAAGCCTCTTCACTTACTTCGTCAGCACTTAGAACAGAGGCTATTCGTATTGGTTTGGCTAAGGCATTGGATGAATTTATAGCCTATGCAAGTGCACGAGGGCTAATGACTGAGAAAAAAGAAAAGGCTGAAGGTACTAAGACAAATTAAACATGGAACTAAATATTTTTTTAGAGACTAAGCCACTCTACTACAAAGAGATAGACCATGAGCGTGTGCATCTTGCTTATGAGATACTCAAATCACATATTAGACGACCCAAAACTGTACATATCGTTGGCACCAATGGTAAAGGTTCGACTGGGCGAATAGTGTCACACTTAGCATATAAAAATAATTTAAATGTTGGGCATTATTCATCTCCTCATATTTTAAAATTTAATGAGCGTATCTGGCTTAATGGTAGCGATATTTCCGATGAGGCATTAGAAGTTGCACACCAGCAACTTTTTGCCATTTTAGGGCAAGAGGTATCAGAGGGGCTTAGTTATTTTGAGTATACCACACTATTGGCTTTTATAGTCTTTGAAAATTGTGACTTGATGGTACTTGAAGCAGGGCTTGGCGGTGAGTTTGATGCTACAAATGTCTGCGATAAAGAACTCTCTATCATAACGCCTATAGGGCTAGACCATCAAGCTTTTTTGGGCGATACTATAGAGGAAATAGCGGGGACGAAGATACGCAGTATTCAGAAAAAAGCTTTGTTGGCTCCTCAAGTTTTTGATGAGGCTATAGAAATAGCTAAAGAGATTGCAAAGCAAAAGGGCAGTAAATTATATTATTCTGAAACATATATTGATGAAGTAGATGCAAGGTCTAAGATAGAGACACATTCAATTGATAAAGAAAATGCTTGGGGAGAGTACCTTGTTGATAACGCTACTGTAGCAATGCAAGCATTGGAAATATTGGAGATAGAGTTTGATATTTTAGATTTATTGTCTGTAGAACTCTTTGGACGCTTTTATGCGTTGACTGATAATATACACATAGATGTAGGGCATAACCCTTTGGCGGCATCTGCTATAGAAAAAGCACTAGAAGAAAAAGTAGTGCTTATCTATAATAGTCTTGACGATAAAGATTATGAAGAGGTACTACGTATACTAAAACCAAAAGTGACACGTGTGGAGATTATAGCTATAGATTCGGGGCGCGCCAGTACTCTAATAGGGATAGAAAAAGCTCTAAAAAAAGTAGGATTAAACTATAGCACTTTTGAAAACAAGATAGATGAAGATGAAAAGTACTTAGTTTTTGGTTCATTTTATGCAGTAGAAGCATTTTTAAAACAAAGAAAAGAGAGTAATGTATCAAAGTAATATATATCAATATTTAGAAGAATTTAAAGAGAGTAAACTACTTATCTGTAATGATGATAAAGAAGCCATACAGATACGTGATGTAGCTGTGCTTCTAGGATACGACACTTCTGTCTTGCCTGATTTGCGTGTATCTGTGGGTGAAGACCTACGGGCATATGCAGAAGATGTGCAAGTATTTTTTTCACAGTTAGCAGCATTTCATCAGAGTAGTCAAAAAAAAGTACTTATATCCCCCTTGCGTACATTACTCATCCCCTTCCCAAAACCTAAATATTTTTCTTCACAAACCATAGAGTTTGGAGAGACTCTTAAGTTGCAGAAACTCAAAGATACCTTGTATTATTGGGGTTATCATTTTACTGACATCGCCGCACAAAGAGGTGAGGTTTCTTTTAGAGGAGATATTATAGATATATATCCTATTGATGCCTCAAAACCGTATCGTATCTCTCTTTTTGATGAAGAAGTAGAAAGCATACAGCATTATGATGAAGGAACACAAAAGCGTCATAGCGATGAGTTGGAAAAGCTTACATTTACCCCCGCTTTTTTAGCCTTAGATAAGGTAGGGCATGGAGCGTTAAAAAACAGATGTGAAGGAAGTACTTTTGATACTTTTGTAAAAGATATAGACTCTTTGGGTTTGTGGCACTTGGATGACTTAGGTCAAAATGCTCTAGAGCAGTTTTCAAGTTTGTGGGCATCTAACCTTGATGATGAGCTTCAAGAAGTGTATGAATTTACAGAACCACTAGTCTCACGTAAGTCTTTTTTGCTCCCTTCTATTCCTGAAGGCAATAAATATAGAGACCTAGAAGTAGTAAAGCATAATAAACTACTAGAGTCGCATAAAGATAAAGAGATTATTATCATTGCTAAAAATGAGAGTATTGTAAGAGGCTCTGAGCTTGATAGTTTTGCAAATATAAAGTTTGTTTACCAAGAGGGGATAGTGAATATCTTGGGTTCAAATAAACTTATTATTTCTCTAAATAAGCCATTTAAACGTAAGAAGGTTAAAAAAGCTTCTATCATACTTGACGAACTCAAGCCTGGCGACTATGTGGTGCATGAAAACTATGGGGTAGGTATCTTTAAGGGCATAGAAAAGCGTGAGATACTAGGCTCTCTCTCTGAGTTTGTGTTGATGCACTATCAAAATGAAGATGCTTTGCTTATACCTGTCTCAAACCTAGAAGTCATAGACCGTTATGTGGCAGAAGGCGGCTCTTTACCTATACTTGACCGTATGGGGAAAGCAAGTTTTAAAAAGCTTAAAGCAAAAGTCAAAGAAAAACTTTTTGCCATCGCTTCACAAATCATAAATCTCTCTGCGCAAAGGCACTTGAAAAAAGGTATAAAGCTTAAACAAAACATGGAAGAGCATGCTATTTTTATGGCAGAAGCTGGGTTTGTACACACAGAAGACCAAGAGAAAGCCATCAATGATATGTTAGATGATATGGGTTCAGGAAAAATGATGGACAGATTACTCTCCGCAGATGTGGGTTTTGGTAAAACAGAAGTGGCCATGAACGGGATGTTTGTAGCAGTCAAAAACGGCTACCAAGCGATGATGATAGCTCCAACTACCTTACTTTCTTCTCAGCACTTAAAGAGTCTTAAAGAGCGTTTTTATAATCATGGTATAAAAGTGGCAAAGCTTGATAGATTTTCAACAGCGAAAGAAAAAACTTTAACCTTGCGTGGACTAGAAGAAGGGACAATAGATGTAGTAGTAGGTACGCATGCCCTACTCAAAGCTAAGTTTAAAAACCTTGCTCTTGTCATTATAGATGAAGAACATAAGTTTGGGGTGAAGCAAAAAGAAGCACTGAAAGAGATAGCTATTGATGTGCATTTACTTTCTATGTCTGCAACACCAATTCCAAGAAGTCTTAACCTTGCACTTTCAGATGTAAAGTCTTTTTCAGAAATCCTTACGCCTCCAACAGAACGTCAAGGTGTAAGGACTTTTGTGAAGTCTTACGATGATAAGGTTATTAAAGAAGCCATTATGCGTGAGATGCGTAGGGGAGGACAAATCTTTTACGTCTTTAACTCTATTGCAGGCATAGAAGCAAAGAAAAAAGTTTTGCTTGAGATATTGCCAAAATTACGCATCGCGGTACTGCATTCTAAAATATCTTCTAAGGAAACAGAAGATGAGATGATGCTTTTTGAAGATGGTGAGTATGATGTGCTACTTTCTACCTCCATAGTAGAGTCAGGCATACATATGCCTCATGCCAACACAATGATAGTAGACGGAAGCGACAATTTCGGTATAGCAGATTTACACCAATTACGTGGACGTGTAGGACGTGGAACAAAAGAAGGGTACTGTTACTTTATGGTGACGGACAAAGAGCGTTTAACTGAAAATGCTAAACGCCGTTTAGTGGCTCTTGAGTCTCACTCTGACTTAGGCTCAGGTGCAGTACTAGCCTTTCATGACCTAGAAATTCGTGGTGGTGGAAACATCATCGGGGAAGCACAGTCGGGACATATCAAACAGATAGGATATAGTCTTTATTTACGTATGTTAGAAGATGCTATCAAAGAACTTTCAGGGCAAGACAAAGAAGTGACACATAGTATTGATATGAAGCTTTCTATTGATGCTTATTTAAATGAAGAACTGATAGAAGAAGACAGACTTAGACTTGAACTTTACCGTAGGCTTTCTCTGTGTGAAACTACAGGAGAAGTGTATGAAGTAGAAGCTGAGATAGCAGATAGATTTGGAAAATTAGATACTATAACACGGCAGTTCATAGATGTGATAGTCATGAAAGTACTTGCACGTGACAAAGGCATTTCAAAGGTCTCTTCTTATGGAGAAAATGTGTATATAGAGTTTAGAGATGAAAATAAAGAGCGTGTGGTACTTAAATCAAATTCTAAAGATGACGATGATATTATTACTATTGCAATGGGGTATTTGAA
>CAYXTZ010000102.1:0-5287 GCA_964468535.1 uncultured Sulfurovum sp. | reverse complement strand
CCAAAAAGGTCTGTTTCAGTTTCATCTTTAAATGTAGTTTCGATGATAGCAGTTCTACCTCCACCAATAGCCGATGCATAAGAAAGAGCTAGTTCTTTAGTGCTTCCTGATGGGTCTTGACCTACAGCGATAAGGTCTGGTATACCAGCACCTTTTACAAATTCGCTCCGTACTGTGTGACCTGGTGCTTTAGGAGCTATCATCGTTACGTTGATGTCTTTTGTCGGATTTACACGTCCATAGTGGATGTTAAAACCATGCCCAAATGCAATCGTTGCCCCTTTTTTAAGGTTTGGTTCAATTTGTGCTTCATAAATCTCTTTTTGATTTTCATCAGGAAGTAAAATCATAACTAAGTCTGCTTTAGCTGTTGCATCCTCAACTGTAAGCGTTTCAAAACCTTTTGCAACCGCTTTAGCCCATGAAGAACCATTTTTTCTTAATCCTACAACAACAGTTACACCGCTATCTCTTAAGTTTTCTGCGTGTGCGTGTCCTTGTGAACCAAAACCAATCATAGCTACTGTTTTTGACTTAATGATATTGATATCACAATCTTTGTCATAATATACATTTAAAGTTGACATGTATTATCCTTAGGTAATTTAATAAATTTTGGGATTATACCAAAATAATACTTATGCTCTTTACTTTTATACTGTTATTTTTTATGATATAATGAATTAATATAAATTTAAGGAGTAAAAATTGATTGAACTATTGAATGAAACTATTGTTTGGTGGCACTGGATAGTTATCGGGTTTATCTTGCTTATTTTTGAGATGAACACTGGTACGTTCGTCATGTTGTGTCTTGGGGCATCTGCCATCGTAGTAGGTGTGCTTGACCTTAGCATAGATATGGCGTTTACCAGTGAGATACTACTATGGATAACCTTGTCTATCATCTCACTTTGGGCATGGAAAAGATGGGTCAAAACTCCACAAGTAAGTACCACAGGGCAGTCAAACCATGACTTTGACGTACAAGGTGTTGTTATAGAAGAGATACTCTCTCATCAAAGAGGTAAAGTTACTTTCGATACACCCGTGCTTGGCAACACTTCTTGGCAAGCCACATCCAAAGAAAAACTAAAAGTTGGTACACGTATCCAAATAGAAGAAGTCAACGGACAACTCATCGCTGTAAAAGCCATATTAAAATAAACTTAGGAGAAAATCATGGAATTATTAAATGTCATCATCGTTTTAGCTATACTTGTAGTAGTCACCCTTTATAAAGGTATAAACATTGTCCCACAAGGTGAAGAGTGGCTGGTAGAAAGGTTAGGTAAATTTTCACGTGTCTTACATCCTGGACTAAATCTTATCATCCCTTACATCGATGCTGTACGTCAAAAAATAACTACCCGAGATATCATCTTAGACATCCCACAACAAGAGGTCATCACGCGTGATAATGCTGTCATACTTACTAATGCTGTAGCATTTATACGTGTGACTAAACCAGAAAATGCCTTGTATGGTGTAGAAGATTTTAGACTTGCTATACAACAACTCATTATGACTACACTACGTTCCATATTAGGGGAGATGACTCTTGATGAAGCTTTATCTAACCGCGAACACATCAAGACCAAACTAAAAGATAACATTGTAGATGATGTAGCAGACTGGGGGGTTACTGTAAAATCTGTAGAAATACAAGACATTAACCCAAGCCAATCCATGCAAGCCTCCATGGAAAGACAAGCCGCAGCTGAGCGTGAAAGACGTGCCATTGAGACTACGGCTGAGGGTAATAAAAATGCTGCTATCCTAGAAGCAGATGGTAAACTAGCAGCTGCAGAGCGTGAAGCCAAAGCCCAAATAGCCCTTGCAAACTCTTCATCAGAAGCCATCCGTGTGATAAGTGAAAGCATTCAAGACAAAGAGCTTCCTGCTATGTTCTTACTAGGAGACCGCTACATTAATTCACTAGAAAAAATGGCAGAGAGTCAAAATGCTAAGTTTGTCATCTACCCTGCTGACTTGCAAGGAGCTATTAAAGGGATGTTAGGGAATGTATTTAAAAAGTAAAGAGCAAAGCTCTTTACTTATAAAAATGCTGATAATCCTTAGCCCCTGACCACTCACCACCCCACTTCCAACCATACTTTTTAAATATTTTTAACACCTCGCTATTTTTCAAAATGACAGCAGGATGATTGGGTTTTCGTTTTATATATTTTCCCGATGCCTTATGTGAACTTCTACCAGACTTAAAAACATAAGGGTTTTCTATGGGGTTAATATCTATGGCTTTACCATAAGAGTGTTTCGACCATTTTTTAGAACCTGTAGCATTTCGACAGTTAAAGGCAGAGGTATTGTCTGCTTCTATAGACTGCCAATCATTCGCTTTATATGCTGAGACTAATTTCATTTTATGTATGGGATAACCTATACTATAAAATTCACTAAAGATAGTTACAACTTCACTTGCAACATCTTTATGTACTATCATCTCACCTTCACGTGTCTTTCCTTTAAAATCAAGGTATTTTATGCGTAAATAGCGTAAGTCTTTCAGAGGAACAGGACAACCTTTTTTCCAAGAAGTACCTTTTTTCATTTTGTATTTAATGTCATCTGAAAGTGTATAGATACCCTCTGAGAAGAGTAAAGAAGTAAGTCCAAAAGTAAATAATAGTCGTTTTATAATTTTCATTCCTCTATTATAGCACAGCGCACGATTTACTTTTGGTTTGCACCCATGAGATATACTAAAGTAAACACAAAGGACACGTCACATGGAACAACTCAAAACCTATGCCCTCATGACAGGGCTTACCCTACTTTTCATTTGGTTTGGTGGGATGATAGCAGGGCAAACTGGGATGCTCGTAGCATTTGTAGTTGCTGCAGGAATGAACTTTTATGCCTACTATTACAGTGATACCCAAGTACTAAAACATTACCATGCTATACCCATAGACCATAACTCTGCTACAGGAGTGTATGAGATTGTAGAAAGACTCACGCATCGGGCAAATTTGCCTATGCCAGCACTTTACATCATACCTGAACAACAACCCAATGCCTTTGCCACAGGGCGTAATCATGAAAATGCAGCTGTTGCTGTGACACAAGGACTTTTAGACCTCATGACAGAGGAAGAGATAGAAGCAGTCATAGCCCATGAGCTTAGCCATATCAAACATTATGACATGCTTATAGGTACAGTCACAGCTACCATTGCAGGTGCCATCGCTATGCTTGCACAATTTGGTATGTTTTTTGGTGGAGGCAGAGACAGACCTAACTTTGTTGTCATGATTGCACTGATGTTCATCATGCCACTTGCTGCAAGTATCATACAAATGACAGTAAGCCGTAAGCGTGAATACTTGGCAGATGCAGGAGCTGCTAAAATGACAGGTCATCCAGAGTGGCTACAGTCTGCCCTAGCCAAACTAGACTCTTATGCCAGAGGTACTGCGATGCACGACGCAGACCCGCAAACAGCACATATGTTCATCATCAATCCTTTTACAGGTAAAGACATGTCACTCAAAAAACTCTTCTCTACTCACCCTAGTACTGAGTCTCGCATAGAAAAATTAGAAGCTTTAAAACATCAATAAGCTATAATCTTTCTATGAATTACACAACATACTTATATATTTCAGAAGGCTTCTACCGATGAATGCCTTTGCCATACAACTTAGCAACGGCTGTCTAGCTTCTGACATAGAACTTGAAGACCAAAATACCTTTCAATTTCTACAAAAATGTACTGCGATAGAAGAAGTAAATGGCTTGTGGAAACTCCATTCACTCTACCGTGCAGGAAGACTCTACATAGGTCAACAAGGAAAAGGTTATGTAGAAGCAGAGTTTAAAGAGCAAAAAGACTTACTTGTAGAACCAGACCATTTAGCTGATGCCAAACATGGTGATGAAGTCGTGGTAAAACGCATCATCGCTAGACGTGGACGTGCTAGTGGCAAAGTCATCGCAGTCATAGACAAGGCCCACCTCTTTACTATTGCCTACACTCACCGTGATGAACAAGGTAACTTTAGCATCTTAAACATCCGTACAGGAGAACCAACTATAGCTGTCATGGAAGGCATGGACTTGAAAGCTTTTAAACTTGGTACTGTGCTTAAAGTGGATATAGATGATGACAAAGTTTTAGAAGTATTTGGACATTTAAGCGATGCAAAAGTAGATGAAAAAATCTCACTGGCTCTCTACCACAGAGAAGATGCATTCCCACAAGAATGCGTAAACGAAGCTTTAGATGTAGAAAGAGATGTAGCTAAAGATGAACACCCAGAAAGAGTAGACCTCACGCACTTAGACTTTTGTACCATTGACCCTGTGAGTGCTAAAGATTTTGATGATGCCATTTATTTTGACATGGAAGCACATACACTTTACGTTGCCATCGCAGATGTGAGTCATTATGTACCCTACTTTACTGCCATAGACAAAGAGGCAAAAAAACGTGGTTTTACTACTTACTTGCCTCATAAGTCTTTCCCTATGCTTCCACGTGAACTTTCTGAAAACATTTGTTCTTTAAAACCTAAAGTAGATAGACTGGCATTTGTCGCCAAAATAGAACTAGACCGTACTACACTAAAACCCATAAAAGAAGCGTTTTTTGAAGCTATTATCCACTCTAAACATCGCTTTAACTATGAAGATATAGATAAAATTATTGTAAACAATGGTAGTGAAGCCACAGGAAAAGTAAAAGAGATACTCACCTATCTTATGCCTCTGTACGAAATAACAAAAAAGCTAAGAAAAGCCCGTCTTATGCACGGTTTTGATTTTAGAAGCGAAGAGACTAAAATCGCTTTAGATAGTGACCATCTACTCAAAAGTACGCAGATAGAAACAGGCACACCTTCTCACTCACTCATAGAAGAATGTATGCTCTTAGCCAACCAAGCTTCTGCTAAACGATTTGAGGGTGAAGGAGATGGGATTTTTCGCATACATGAACCTCCTCAACTCTCACGCATCGAGCAACTTCTCACAGAACTAGCATCCATTGGTTTATACGTTGAAGAATACGAAGATAGCCCCTCACTCATACGCTCCATACAAAAAGAAGCAGACAAAATGGGTCTAGCCTCAGAGGTTGATGCCATGGTCATAAAGTCTTTACGCCAAGCACAATACAATGCACATAATGTAGGACACTTTGGACTAGGATTTAGCCACTACAGCCACTTCACCTCACCCATACGCCGTTACTCTGACCTCATACTGCACAGACTCATCAAAACACAGCTAAACAAAGATGAAGAAGAAGCCTCTTACCTCT
>CAYXTZ010000101.1:0-5368 GCA_964468535.1 uncultured Sulfurovum sp. | reverse complement strand
AGTCACTCAAAGGGCGGTCTTTAAAAAATGTTTGGTTTCCTGAAGTTGGGTTTGCAAAACCACTTCTCATAGCAACTTCAAGTTGAAGATTATCTACTAAATCAATCTTTGCTCCTAGTCTTAAACGATACCTATTTCGATACTTATTGTCTTTGTCATCTCTTTCGATACTCTCATATCTTAATCTTAAATCACCTTTGAAATGAACGCTGTCAAAAAAACTACTTGTCCCTGCCTTTTGTGTCGATTCATGTTCTAAAGTTGTGGCTTCTTTAATCGAAATGTTGCCACCAGCCATTACTACTGTAGCCATTGTAACCATTGATAATGCAATTCTTATCATTTGTATACTTCCTTGTTTTAATTAATATTAGAAGTATAGAAAAAATTGGTTACGAAATGGTTACAAGGAGTTAGTGAAAATTATTTTGAAGTAAATGGGTTCATCCCACCCATCATGCCCATGGCTTGGGACTTTTTATTTTCTTCTACCATTTTACTTGCATCATTCATAGCAGACATCAATAGTATTTGTAAATATGCTTTATCATCCAGCACAGTATCATCAATATTTAAGTCAATAACTTCACCCGCCCCATTTGTAGTAATCTCTACGAGTCCACCACCTGCCCTAGAAGTAAACTGCACATTTTTAGCCTGCTCTTCTATC
Source organism: uncultured Sulfurovum sp. (assembly GCA_964468535.1). GTDB lineage: Bacteria > Campylobacterota > Campylobacteria > Campylobacterales > Sulfurovaceae > Sulfurovum. Next base: position 4,698 of record CAYXTZ010000101.1, on the reverse strand, counting down.
TCTTTAGCCTTATCTTGCATCTGAGACATCATCTCAGACATTTTACTCATATCAAAACCTTCAAACATAGTCAAACCCTTTCATGCTATTCCAAACCTTCAAATTCTTGCTCTATGCCATTGTCATCATTAAGTATGACAACTTTAGGCTTGTAGCTATCTGCTTCTTTCTCACTCATGGAAGCATAGGCAATAATAATAATTTTGTCACCTTTATGTACTTTTCTAGCAGCTGCACCGTTGAGACAAATATCTTTTTTTCCTGCATCTCCTGGGATGATATAGGTAGAAAAACGCTCGCCATTATTTACATTGACTATATCTATCTTTTGACCTACTCTCATATGAGCAGCTTTGATAAGCTCAATATCTATCGTAATAGAGCCTACGTAGTTCAGGTTAGCATCTGTAACCGTTGCTCTGTGAAGTTTACTATATAACATAGTGATATTCATCATTATTTCCTATTTGTTCTGTTAAATTATTGGGATTATACCAAAATCCTACCTAGATTACTATGCGCAACTTCTCATTGCGTGCAAATCGTTAAAGAAATATATTTTTCTTGACCCTGATATACTTGATTTGAATGTATCAAATTAATTATAAGACAACAACTCTCTCACCACTTTCCTGTCATCAAAAGGATGTTTCACGCCTTTTATTTCCTGATAATCTTCATCTCCCTTACCAAGGATTAGTAGAACCTCATTTTCTTCAAGTGCATCAAGTGCTAATTTTATAGCCAAACGTCTGTCTGGACAAGCCGTAACATTGTCTTTGCCTAAAAGTCCTACAAGTATGTCTTCAAGTATCATTTCAGGCACTTCGTCTCTAGGGTTATCAGAGGTTACATAAATTTTGTTTGCATAACGTCCTGCTACTGCACCCATACGAGGACGTTTTTCTTTGTCACGGTTTCCTCCTGCTCCAAAAACCACAGAAATATCTCTATCTTTCATGGACTCTAACACTGCATACATACCGTCCTCTGTGTGTGCAAAATCTACAATGACCAAAGGTTCACGGCTCACTACTTCCATACGCCCAGATACGCCTGCAAAATACTCTACCACTTCACAAATCTCTTCAATATTTTTACCCGTAAGCATCTGTACGGACCCAATGGCAGCCATAAGATTGAAAAGGTTAAAAAGCCCTACCATAGGAGAATGAAATGTTGCTTCTGTTTGCATATGTTTAATACCCGCGGTAATACCATGTAAAAGTGAGAAAGCCTGTACTTTAAACGTTGCAGGCTCATCTACACCATAGCTTTGCGCCCCAATAGGGTTGTATGTAATGTTTTTTATATCATCTTTATTGAGCAATTTTGCTGTTTCATCAGAAAAAAAGAGACTCTTTACCCGTCTATATTCCTCAACTGTACCATGATAGTCTAAGTGATCAGAAGTAACATTTGTATGTACTTTAAGTGCAAAGGTAAGCCCTTCTATTCGCCTTTGGTCAATTGCATGAGAAGACACTTCCATAATGAAATACTTACAACCCAAATCATGCGTTTGTTTCATATTGTGCAGTGTCTCCAAGATAGAAGGTGTAGTCATGCTTTTATCTTCTATACGTTTCTCTGCAGCAAAAAGTCCACGTGTACCTTGCAATGCTGGTTTTTCATCTAAGTCCAGTAAGAAAGAATAAATAGCTGCAGTAACCGTTGTTTTTCCATTAGTTCCTGTGACACCCACTACCTTCATAACTGAGAGTTCCCAAATATCTATGAGGTCTATCACAAAAATAACTTCTGGTTTCTTCTCCAGTTTATCGTAGTAATGTTTATTTTGTGATGTGATTAAGAAAAGTGTATTATTGTCTAGTTTACTAGTATCATCTGTAATATATGTATACCCATCATATGAAAAATCTAATTTCAAATTATGTGCCACTTACTACATGATATAAAGCAAGTATGTCCTGATCGTTACCAAAAAGATGGCTTGTGGCATCGAGATAGCCTAAAGCCATTTCATCAAAACCCTCCTGTGAAAGCTGTGTAACAAAATCAATAAATTCATCTTTATTTGTTATCACCACTTTTGTAGAAAACATAATATCTTCAAACGCTTTTTTAAAAGAATCTCTACTCTCTACAAGCTCTAAAAAATCACTGTATCTAATGCCATCACTATACTCAGCCTGCTCCTGCATGGGTTCAAGAAGCAGCTCTTGTATCTGTTGCTTCGATGTATCAATAGTATCAATAAGCCCATCAATGATATCTACTGCATTCTTCTTATCACTCTTAATCAATTGATAATAATCAAACAAAACCTGTGCCTCATCTTCACTATCAGCCCCAAGGTCACTTAAGTATACACCTATTTTTGCTTCATCTAAGGCAGGATAATCTTTCAATAGTAAGCCATAAGTTCTCAACGCATTGACAAAATCCCCCTTAAGAAAAGAGTGTTCGGCACGCTGAAGGAGTAAGGTTTGATTTACTTTACCCATCTTAACTCAATTGATCCAATTTATCTTCAAAGCCATGAGGCACATTTATCACAACAATCTCTGGATGTATAAGTGTTTGCATCTGTTTTTCAACACCAAATTTAATGGTAGTCCCTGAAGATCCACAGCCCACACAGGCACCTTGAAGCTGTACATATACTTTTCCACTATCAATATTTAACAATGTAATATCTCCTCCATCAAGTTTGATGGATGGTCTTACTTTCTCTATAACACTTTCTACTGCTGGCTGTAGCTCTTCATCTGTAAATGGGATCAATGTGTCTCCTTAAATGACATCTATTTAAAATGTCGTAAATTAGTAATATTATAACAAAAGCATAGTAAAATTCCTGTGTACTATGCTTCACTACTGTGAGTTATACACAAAAAGTGTTTTTTTGTCAATGGTAAGAGTTTGATTTTAGAAAAGAAAGTGTATTTCTCAAGGCATATGCCTTAAGATGTGAAAGCTACAGAGTAATTATACGAGTTCTATAATTGCCATAGGTGCTGCGTCACCTTTTCTCATGCGTGTTTTAATGATACGTGTGTATCCACCGTTTCTATCGCTATATTTTGGTGCAATTTCATTTACAATAGTGTTTGTACACTCTTTATGTTGCAACATTGCAAAAATAGCTCTGTGTGCATTGAAATCACCTGAAGTAGCTTTAGTAATAAGCTTTTCATAGTAAGATCTTAGCTCTTTAGCTTTTGGCAATGTAGTCTCAATTCTACCTACTTTTGTTAAAGCAATAGAAAGGTTTTTAAGAAGTGCTGCTCTATGAGAAGACGTTCTGTTTAATTTACGGTAACCATGCTTATGTCTCATGTTCGTCCTTTATATATTAACAACTATGCTTTAAGTTGTTCTATTTTTTTCACAAGATTAACTCTTGTAACATCTACGAGTTCAAAATCAGAACCAAATCCATGCTCAACAAGACACTCACTGATTTCATCTAAAGATTTTTTACCAAGATTTTTGATATTTTTAATCTCATTTTCACTCATTAGTACCAATTCACCAATTACTTTTATACCTGCACGATCAAGTGAGTTAAATGACCTAGCACTAAGCCCCAAACTATCTACAGTTTGAATGAAAGGTTTAAGTTCATTTGCATCAGTACTCCTTTTTACAGGAGCTACTGATATATCCAAATCAAGTACTGTATTAAAAACAGAAAGTTGTTTATTCATCACTTCTAAAGCATTCGTAAATGCTTCAACTGGTCCAATTTGACCATCTGTCTCAACATCAAAAATAATCTTTTCAAAATTAGGGTTATCTTCAACAAGAACAGGGTCTATCTTATAGTTTGCTTTTCTTACAGGCGTAAAGAAAGCATCTAAAGCGATAGCATCCGCGGCAACATCATCTCTAAGGTCTTCACTTGGTACATAACCAATACCTTTAGAAATAACAACCGTGAAGTTAAGTTCTGCATCTTCATTGAGTGTGGCTAGTGGTAAATTACCATTGACTACTTCAATCTGATCATTGTTAAGATCTTGCGCACTAACTTCTTTATGACCAGAGAAAGAGTATTTTAATTCAACCCTATCACTCTCATCTTTAATTTTAAAACGAATGTTTTTAAGATTGATGATAAATACAGCAACATCTTCATGCATACCTCTAATATTGTCAAACTCATGTGCAGCACCTTCAATTTTAATTGAAATAGGTGCATACCCGATAGAAGACCCTAAAATGAGCCTTCTTAGTGGGTGTGCAAGTGTAACAGCGTAACCGCTCTCAAAAGGGTAAGCAATGATTTCAGCACGATTGGCAGAGATTTCATTTACTTCTACTTCTGTAGGCATTGATGGTGCAACTTTAATTTTTCTCATTAATAGCCTTTACTTATGTATTATTTAGAGTAAAGCTCGACGATTAGACGCTCTTCAACTGGGATTGCAATTTCTTCTCTTTCTGGGATTCTTGTAAAGAGTCCAAAAAGTTTTTCCTTATCCATGTCAACCCATTCAACCATACCCGTTTGGTTAGTCAATTCGATTGCTCTTAAAATCTGCGGATTAGCTTTAGACTTTTCTCTGATTTCTATTTTTTGACCCGCTTTTACTCTAAAAGAAGGAATATCAACTCTCTTACCATCAACAAGTACATGTCCATGATTTGTAAACTGTCTTGCAGACGCTCTAGTCGTTGCAAAACCCATTCTGTAAACTACATTGTCAAGTCTTTGCTCAAGAAGTTGGA
>CAYXTZ010000100.1:2501-5464 GCA_964468535.1 uncultured Sulfurovum sp. | reverse complement strand
GTGGAGAGTTGGTATCTGTGTATGGAACACTCAAAGGAGATGTTGACCCACTAGCTATTCTTAAAGAACACTATAAAGATGATCCGTTCATTCGTGTACGTGAAAACCCTGTAGACATTAAAAGTACAGCAGGTACACACTTTTGTGACATTTATGCAGTCAGAAAAGACAATGCATTATTTGTTAGTTCTGCCATAGACAACTTATTGCGTGGGGCAAGTTCTCAGGCATTGGCAGCTGCAAACCTAATGTGTGGTTACAATGAGGGGATGGGATTACCTGTTATTCCCTATATGCCATGATTTAAAATATTTATTTTATTATTAAAACTCCTTCTTTTTTTTGCCCTCTTGCTTTTTTTTCTTCTGTTCAGCGTAGGTAAATTTACGTTTTTTATCGTAGTCGATATAGCCTTTTTTCTCACGCAAAGATTTTTTACGAGGTCTGGCTTGGCGTGGTTGCTTGTCTGTTATCTCAAAGCCATCCATAATCTCACGTTTTACATTGAGTTTAAGGTGCTTTTCTATGCTTGTAAATACATTGTAGTCGTTGATAGTGAGTAGTGTGATGACTCCACCTTTATGGTTAGCCCGACCTGTTCTTCCTACGCGGTGGGTAAAGTCATCTGTTAGTTCAGGTAAGTCGTAGTTGATGACTAGTGGCAGTTCAGGGATATCTATGCCCCGTGCAGCAATGTCTGTAGCTATGAGTACCTGTGACTTACCTCCTTTAAAAAGACTAAGAGCCTTAGCCCGTCCACCACGCTTAATGTCACCATGGATGATGCTCGTCCATAGTTCTTTGTCTTTAAAATATTCAAAAAGCTTATCTGCTATATCTTTCTTGTTGACAAAGATGAGGACTTGACCTATACCCAAATCTTTTACAAGTTTAACTGTTAGTTCAGCTTTACGTTTTTTGTCTACCTTGTAGGCTCTGTGTTTGATGGCATTTACCACATCACGCCTATTGCTCACTTCTACTATGGCGGGTGAGCGTAAAAACTCTTTGGCTAGCTGTTTTATGTTTTGAGATATAGTTGCAGAAAAACACATCATTTGTTTTTGTGCTGGACAAGATTTTAAGATATTTTTTATTTCTGCTAGAAATCCAAGATCAAGCATGGTATCTGCTTCATCGAGTATGATAGTGTTGACATGTTCAAGGTTAATCTTTTTGTCCGAGATAAAGTCCTGTAGTCGTCCAGGAGTTGCTACAACTATATCTACACCTTGTTTTATACGGGCTATTTGCTCTGTTTTTTTAGACCCACCTTGTACTTTAACTGTTTGGATATCCAAGTATTTAGAAAAACCCACAATAGTACGAGAAACTTGGTCCGCTAGCTCAATAGTAGGTACTATAATAAGTGCACGCACAACTTTGTCATCTTTTTTTACCACTTTTTGTAGTTTGTTAAGTAGTGGCAGTACAAAAGCAGCTGTCTTCCCCGTACCTGACTTAGAAGCTCCAAGTATGTCCACTCCTTTCATCGCAGCAGGAATAACCTTATTTTGTATAGCTGTAGCATTTTCATAGTTTTCATGTGCTATGGCTCTGAGGATATTTGGATGTAGGTTAAATTTTTCAAATGCTTTGATGATGTTGTCCTTCTATATATTCATCGTATTATAGCCTAATTCATCAAAGTCTTTTTATGTTCAAGTATGACCATCAAATTACTATAAAAATTCATAATTTTTCAGACCAGTAAAACAAGTAGAAGAAATAGTACTAGAGACCCCCTAAAGACTTAGTGTCAATAAACTCCGCTATAATGGAATTATTAAAAGATAGATATACTCAAGGTGAAGTAGGACTGTATTTAGGTGCATCTGCTGCTTGGATTTTTTATGGGATATCCCCTTATGTTTCTGGGAGTTATGATGATTAGTGGCTTGTGTACTAATCATAAAAAATGGCAGTAAGTTAAAAAATAGCAGTAAATTAAAAAAAGGTGGTCTTATGGATAAAGTTGCAGTGTGCATCATTTCTGGTGGTATGGACTCTGCGTTGAGTGCAAAGATAGCAGAAAAAGAGGGTTATGGCATAGTGGCTCTTCATTTTAACTATGGACAACTTACCCAAGAGAAAGAACTGACATGTTTTAGAAAAGTAGCGAAAAGTGTACACGCGGTAAAAAGTTATGAGATAGACCTGCCATTTTTCGAACAAATAGGTGCTTCAGCACTTACTGATAAAAGTATAGAAGTACCTACAGGAGGCATAGAAGAAGGTGTACCTGTGACTTATGTGCCTTTTAGAAATGGTATTTTCCTTTCCATAGCTGCGGCTGTAGCAGAAAAACATGGGGCAGATGCACTGTACATTGGTGTAGTAGAAGAAGACAGCTCTGGATATCCTGATTGTAGGGAAAGCTACATAGAAGAGATGCAAAAGGCTATTAACCTTGGCACGAAAGAGGAAACACATTTAGAGATAAAAATGCCATTGGTGGCACTCAAAAAATCACAAATAGTAAAACTGTCTTTAGAAATGGGTGTAAGTTTGGAAGACACATGGTCGTGCTATAAAGAAGAAAACAAAGCTTGCGGAGTATGTGATTCTTGTAGGTTGAGACTTAAAGGGTTTGAAGAAGCAGGGTCTATAGACCCTATAGAGTATGCTTAACTATAAATAGATTCAAAGCCTCTAATTATAAATTGAAATTCATAGCGACGATTTGGGTATTTGGCTAGACCTTCTGCCATAAATTGTTGACGTGTGATTTGTCTGTCCCAAAGTCTATAGGTAAGAGACTTAAACCACTCTTTTTTTTCTGGAGTATCTAATGCTATCCTTTGATAGTTGGTATCGTTTTTAATACCTGAAGCTACAGAACGCATAGTTCTTTTGTAAAGTGATATCTTGCGTTCTGTTGGTTTTTCATAGTGTATGGTTTTTGTAGCGCTGGGTGTACTTGCTAGATATTTACTAGCTGGTGTACAAGCTGTAAATCCCAA
>CAYXTZ010000100.1:0-2401 GCA_964468535.1 uncultured Sulfurovum sp. | reverse complement strand
TATGGAGAAGGTAAATCATGTGAAACTATAGTGTGGGGACGCGATGCGGGTAAACATGGAGGTGGTGTGCGTTATGAGGCACGTGACACAGCCGTATTTAACCGTGCATCTGTCAATGCTTCACAAGTACATTACGATGATGATGAGAGCAAAAAACTAGGCTCAGCATCTGCGATATCGACTATCATCCATCCAAATAATCCTCATGTTCCTTCTGTGCATATGCATATTTCATGGACACAAATGCGTGGAGGTGAGGGCTACTGGCGTATTATGGCAGATTTAAATCCTTCTATACTTTCTGAGTCTGACTTAGATAAAAAGATATTTTCGTCCACGCTTAAAAAGGTTACTAGGGAACTCTACGATGAAGGAAAAGAACAGGGAGATAGATATTTTAATATCCCTGTACTTGGACGTACAAGAGGGGTGAGTCACTATTATCTTGAAGGTTATAACTCTGGAGATTTTCAAGTAGATAAAGCTTTTGCCAAAGAAGTTGGAGAAGAAGTTATAGATACTTATATTGCTATCATTACAGCAAAACTTTATGCACATCCTCACTTTTGCGAAGAAAAGAAAGAAGAGCAATTGGCGTATCACACACTTTATCTTTTTCAGGTTTTAACATTAGACAGAGGTACAACATCAGGTTTGCTAGTACATGATCAAAATGATGTAGGCATCATGGGTTCCATACCTTCACATGTTAACAGAGATATATTGGCACTGTGGCAAAAACTTATGCCAGGGCCTCAAGATGAACTTGTCGCAGCACTACTTGACGCACTACCTAAATCAAATCCAACACCTGTAGATGAAAAAACAAAAATTAAACTAGCAAAAGCAGTACGTAAACACTACAAGAAATATCCAGAAGCTTTAAGTATGCAAGCCAGTGCTAAAATTATACCTCCTACGGTAGATAATCATAATTAGAGGGTAAACCGACCTTCTTTACGGTTTTTTTTCACCTTGTTGTGCAACCCAAATACCCCATTCATAGCCATAAACACTCCACGTTTTTCTAATACACTTATGTATCCATAAGATGAAGCTAGGTTTGCAGTGGCCTCTACGGCATTTATGCTGTAAGGTATCATAGCTCCAGTAAGAACGATAGTTTTTTCTAACTCCGCGTCTGCTAAGTACTCTGCTGTTGTGTCCATAGTGTCAGTACCATGAACTATGATGATGTGCTGGTAGTTTGACTGGTGTATGGTGCTTAGTAGTTCTAGCCTGTCATGGTTTGTCATCTCTAGGCTGTCTTTACCTATGATGTTAAGTATTTCAAACTTACAGAGCCATTTAGAAGCTATGTCTTTTAGTGCTTTTGCTGACTTATCGATGCTTAATGCCCCTGTTTTTGGATTGTAGATTTTGTTAAAGGTGCCGCCAGTGTTTATTATGAGTATTTTCTTCACGTATTTGACTTTCATTTTGGTTAGATGATGCTAAGATAACATAATTTATTTTTGGAGTAGTTGAATGGTAATGAAGGGGAAAAAAGGTGTCATCTTAGGTATCGCAAACAAAAAGTCTATCGCGTATGGTATAGCAAAAGCATGTAGGGAGCAGGGAGCTGAAGTAGCCATCACATTTTTAAATGAACGTTTTGAGAAGAAACTAGAACCTATAGCCGAAGATTTGGACTGTGGGGCTAGACTTTACCCCTGTGATGTGTCTAAAGCAGAAGAGATAAAGGCACTCAAAGACTCACTAGAAAAAGACATGGGTCAGATAGACTTCATCGTACACTCCATCGCTTTTGCTCCTAAAGAAGGACTATCTGGTCGTTTTTATGACATAAGCAAAGAGGCTTTTGACATTGCTATGGACATTTCTGTCTATTCACTCATCGAAATCGTACGTGAGTTAAAACCAATTTTATCAGATAGTTCATCTGTACTGACTCTTTCATACTATGGTGGAGTGAAGTACATACCAAACTACAACCTCATGGGTGTAGCTAAAGCAGCGTTAGAGATGACTACGAAGTACCTAGCAGAAGACTTAGGACGTGATGGCATACGAGTCAATGCTATTTCAGCAGGCCCCATAAAAACACTGGCGGCCGCGGGCATAGGTGAGTTTGGTTTTATGCTTAAATGGAACAAGGCCCACGCACCACTCAAAGACAATGTAACTACAGAACAAGTAGGTAACTCTGGTATGTATCTACTTTCTGACCTTAGTTCAGGTGTGACTGGTGAAGTGCATTATGTCGATGCAGGATACAACATCATGGGCATGCCAGCTGTTACTTTTGATGAGGTAGGAAAACAGAAGATTGCTTGGAATGGCGAGTCTAAGTAAACCTTTTTAGTTTTCTCTTTATAACTTCTGTTTAATCCTCTCGGGAATAATTCCCCGACCCTTGGGTCGTAACCTTGTGATATAA
>CAYXTZ010000099.1:2389-5538 GCA_964468535.1 uncultured Sulfurovum sp. | reverse complement strand
TCGCTCAGGCACATCTAGGAGTTTATGCATTTGTTTCTGATTCATAGTTGTCCTTACTTTTTTACTTATTATAGGCGAATATCGCCGTTTTGTCAATATGAAACTGATAACAAGATAATTTAGACTCGTCCTAAAACCATCTTAGTGTTTTCAAGTAAAAAACGTCTAGGCTTAATAGTTGCAAAACTGTCAGTGGGCAATTGAGGTGATTTTTTACTGTTTTCACTAGTATTGTATAGAACGCTTTGAAATAATTTTTGAACTTTTGAATCTTCTTTTTGTAAACCTTTAATTTTGTTCCCCGACATAATCAAATTTTTTAACACCAAAGTTTTCATGTAAAAACTTTATATCATTGTTAATATCACCAAGTAAACTAGGAAATTTTACTATTATGTATGACATATTATCTGCTAAAGAATCTGCTGTTCTATCCAAAATTCAGACAAGTCCCCCTAAAGATTACGCAGCCGTTTTATATTCTAACATCTGAAGCTCATAATTGACTGGAGACATGTAGTTGTTGCATGAATGTAGCCTCTACGATTAAGATTCAGTACTTTACACATCAGTATTGCGTGATACTTGTGATAACGCAGTATCTAATTTACTATTATCATATTTAAAATTTGGATAGTTAGTATGTTCCCAAATCCACTTTTTTTCTTTCATCTGTGTACCTTTGATAAGAATATGAAGGTAATTGTATCACGAGAGAGTTCAAGCTATACTTTCCAAACAATAGCACAACTATGTACAGCTATATCTGTTTTTCTTGGTTTCATTTTATAGCTTTCAATTTCACAATTGTTGACATCGTACTTTTCATGGAGTTCATCTATTTTATTGTCTAGTTCATATTCTAATGTTTCCATGTCTTCTTGGATGAGCATCATGCGTTCTTCTGCTCGACTCATGTCGCCACGCTCTTTAAGGATTTTGCTTCCTTTGCTCATGGCACGTCCTATTTTGCTGGGGCTGCTTCGCCCAAAAAGAGCTCCTAGTACTGCGATACCTGCTTCTATCATGGAAGAGGTTGAGTCAGAAGATTCTTTGTCTAGACGTTCTTTGGCACGAGAGAGTCTCCCTAGGAGTGTTTTTTCTTTTTTGCTATAGCGTATTTGGAGTTTTTCAATCTCTATTTCTTTTTTGTCATCTAAGATATCTTTCAATCGTACGGTGAAGTCCGAGTGAGATTCGTCCACTTTTGATTCAAGTTTTGGTGACTTGCATCGCATAAGCTCTAAATGTTCTTCTCTGTAGAGTAGTTCTTTAAGTTCACGCATGGTACGTTTTAGACCCTTGTCTTTTAGTATGACTTCTGGTAGTTTTTGAAATTTGGCTTTACTTGGAGCATTGTGTGGATAGTTTATGAAAGCTTCATCTGTTGCTTCGGCCTCTTCCCAAGATATATTTTGTTGCGTTTTATCTAGGGCTAAAGAGAATATCATTTTTTGACTTTCATCAATGCCTTTTCTTTGGCTATAAAAGTGTACTGTTGCTTCAGCTCCTAAGGTGGCAATAAATATATTATTAGCACTTGGGTCTGGTTCAAAGTATTGTGCTATGCTGCCGTCTATGTTTTGGAAGCTCTCTAATTCTGTAGATTTTTTGACTAACTTTTTAGCACTTCTCTGACTAATGTTTTGTAAGTCTTTTTGGCTCTGCATTAGTATGCTTATTTCATCACGCTTCAGTGGTCCTTTAAGGTAAGACATTACCCAGCGTGTTGCAAAGAGCCGTACATCGTCTAAATGGGCTGATTTGAGGAAGAAGGTTCTTTTTTTCAGGTTTGCTAAGAGATTTTTGATTTCAGATTTATCGAAAGAAGAGCCTACTTTCCCTCCTAGACCGTCTATAACACGTTCTATATCTTGGGCGGTCTGTAGCCTACCTATGAACCATGTTCCGATGTTAGAGAGTCCTTTGTAGTCCAAGTCTACAGGGTTTTGCGTAGAAAGTACCACCCCCACACCAAATGCTCTTGCTTGTTTAAGTAAGAGGAGCATAGGCTCTTTACTGGGTGGATTTTTTGTAGGAGGGAAAAAGCCATAAATTTCATCCATATAGAGGAGGGTTTTTAGTGCAGATGTGCCGCTTTGACGACGCATCCAAGCGATGTACTTGTTAAGGAGTAGTGTGACGAAAAACATACGTTCATCATCGTTAAGATGAGAAATAGAAAAAATGGCTATTTTGGCTTTACCCTTATCATCATAAAGTAGTTTTTGAATGTCTAGATTTTCACCTTGTAGCCATAAAGAAAATGAAGGGCTGGCAAGTAAAGCATTAAACTTTCCAGCAAGTTTAAAACGGGCATCTTGTGGGTAGACATCATCTAAAGGGAGTATACCTATATGACTGAAGTTAGGTTTTATAATCTTTCCTATGAGTAGCTCTATGCTCAAGTCTTCTTTATCTATCCATGATTTGCTAATGATTTGTGCAAGTAAAATATATTCTTTTGAGTCAAGAGGGTCAGCAGTAACCCCTATGAGTGAAAGCAAGGAGGTGGTTGTACTCTTTAAATAGGAAGAAAAAGTGTCACTGTCTTCCATGACTTCAGAGGGAGGTGTTTCTAAAGATGACATGATGTTGATGGCTACACCCGCAGATGAACCTGGGGTATAGATAGTTTTTTTTATAGCCTGTAGTTTCCTCACGCGTTCAGAGTTTTGTCCCCATGACTCTATGCCTTCTTTCCACATATTAGAGATTTTTTGAGCATATTCTAAACTATCAATATCTTTGGATTTTGCTTCATCTCTTACCCATGGCTCAAATGCTTCTTTAGAAAAGTCTGAGTCAACAAGACAAAGGTTTCCCATGTCTCCTTTAGGGTCAATGAGTATAGAGGGAATGTTGTCTATAGCGGCTTCTTCTATAATGCCCACACCAAGACCCGTTTTCCCCGAACCTGTCATGCCTATGATGGCGGCATGGGTTGTAAAATTCTTATTTTTTAAAAGTGTCAGGGCATCACTGGCATCCATAGTATTTTTGTCTACATCTTTACCTAAGTAAAAGAGACCTAGTTTTTCATATGTATTTTGCATAATTTATCCTTCTATAGGTTGGGAGTTTTTGTTTCTTATTTCTCCAGGGAAACTAGGTTGGGGGTTTCTGTTTGTTCTTTCTCCAGGGAAACT
>CAYXTZ010000099.1:0-2289 GCA_964468535.1 uncultured Sulfurovum sp. | reverse complement strand
TTTCTCCAGGGAAACTAGGTTGGGGGTTTCTGTTTGTTCTTTCTCCAGGGAAACTAGGGCCCCCATCTCCTCTTGTTTCTGGGCTATTAGGACGAGAGTCAGGTCTTCTTCCTTGAGGGTTATTTGTTCCTCCTACGTTCCTTCTGGTTTGGCTTGGTTTGGTTTTGGTAGTTTCTTTTTTCTTTGGCATAGGTTTTGTTACGCCTTGAATCATAAAGCTAATAGGTTCTTGCCCTTTTTGTTTTATAAAAACTAAAACCTTGTCTTTTTGATGATAAATATCAAAAAGTTCTACATTTTGCATCACAGGATTTACTTCAACTCGGTCTTCAAAACGTGTGGGAAGAGAATAGTTATTGCCTTCTACGCGTGTTAGAGTTTTTTTATCTTTTAAAACAACCCAACATACTTTTGCAAGAGAGAGGGCATAGAGTGAATTTCGTGTCTGTTCTATACAGAGCCTTGTAAACTCATCTTTTTTAATACTGATATTCCCATCAGAACTGACAATGTCTAAGTAGAGTACTTTAGTGGCGTTTGTAATTTTTTGTGATTTTTGGAGATAGTTATAGAGGTGTTCATTAGAATCTTTCATCATGGATACTGTAGAAAAAAGTGCCACGATAACGATGCCTAAGAGTCCTATAGATATAAGGACTTCTACGAGAGTAAAGGCTTTTCTATACATTTGTTGCTGATGACTCATTTATCCATCCATAATACCGACACGTACGGCTTCCTCATAGGATGTTTCACCTGCAATGAGCATAGATCGTAATTTATCTGCAATGGTTGTCATGCCATTTTTTTTCATAGCTTCACGGACTTGGTAGTCGTTAAATCCATCTTTCATCATCTCTTTTACGCCATCATTAATAACAAATAGCTCTCCAATGGCTTGTCTGCCTTTATATCCCGTAAAGTCACATTTTTTACAGCCTATAGCTTTAAAATATGTTTTATTCTTGGGCAAGCTGACTTCACTCATGGTTGCAGGGGCTAGGGCAGTTTTTTCTTTGCAATGTACACAAAGTTTACGCGTGAGTCTTTGTGCTAACACGCCTAAAAGTGTAGAGGAGATAAGAAAGTTTTCAATGCCCATATCCATGAGTCTACTCAAAGAAGAAGTTGCATCATTGGTATGAAGTGTCGAGAGTAAAAGGTGTCCAGTAAGTGCGGAACGTAAGGCAATATCCGCAGTCTCAGAGTCACGTATTTCTCCTACCATGATAATGTCTGGATCTTGTCTTAAAATAGAACGTAATCCTGCTGCAAAGGTGAGTCCTACTTTGGCATTGACTTGTATTTGTGAAATGTTATCTGCATTGTATTCTATGGGGTCTTCTACGGTGATAATATTTTTATCGGGTGTGGCAATGTGTTGCATGCAGGCATGTAGCGTGGTGGACTTACCTGAACCCGTAGGACCAGTAACCAGTATCATACCATGGGCATGGTTGAGTAGTTTGTAGAGGTCTTTTGTGATATCTTCGGTAAAGCCCAAAGACTCCAAAGTAGGGATATGTTCACTTTGAGATAAGATACGCATGACAACTCTCTCTCCATGATAGGTAGGCAGCATGGAAACCCTCACATCAATACTTTTACCTGAGATGCTCAACTGGGTACGCCCATCTTGTGGAACTCTTTTTTCAGAGATATCAAGATTGGATATAACCTTGATACGGTTAATCACAAGTGCGATGATACTTTTATCTAAATCAATATGCTTTCTGAGTGCACCATCCATACGTAAACGTACTTCACCTTTATGTTCGCCACTTTCTATGTGAATATCACTAGCCCCCTTTTGCAGGGCTTGAAAGAAAAGAGAGTTTACTAGTTTAATGATAGGGGCAGAGTCTTCGCTGGAAAGTAAATCTTGAGAGTTTCGGATAAACTCTAGTAAGTCACCTTCTACTTCGATAAGTTCATTTGAGGCACTAGTCATTTTTTCAAAATCTGAACCTGTTTGTATCTCTAAGAACTTATTTTTTAGACGCTCAAAGCTCTCTTCATCTACAAGGTTGACAGGGTAGGGTAGGGAGAGTTTTGAAAAATAGTTCAGTGCTTCACTCAGTGTAGATTTTGTGACAATAGCAGTGGCTACACCATTTATTTCGGAGAAAAGGAGAGCATGCTTTGTGGCTAGCTTATGGTTTACATCCTCTTCCCAAAGTGGTGCAAGGTTCACATCTTGAAGTGTAGGAAATTGCATTATTTTTCTCCAAAGGCAGGGTTGTAATAACCTCTTGTCCCCTTCTCTATATTTTTAGGTTCATTTGTTTT
>CAYXTZ010000098.1:0-5548 GCA_964468535.1 uncultured Sulfurovum sp. | reverse complement strand
CATGGTTTATCATGTTAGTTAGCATGTAGTTACATGTACCATTCATGATGCCCTGAATGCTGTCAATGTGGTTAGCACTCAAGCCATTACGCAAGGCTCCTATGATGGGTATGCCCCCAGCTGTACTTGCTTCATACATAAGTGGTATATCGCCTGCTATTTCTTGCAACTCATAACGATGATAAGCTAGGAGTGCCTTGTTTGCAGTCACTACTGCTTTGCCATTTTCTAGTGCTTTTTTTACCAATGCATAAGGTTCATCAACCCCACCCATAAGCTCTACCACGATGTCTATGTCTGGGTCATTAACCACATCTAGTGGATTATCAGAGAGCTTGATGCTAACCCCTCTATTTTTAGAAAGATTTTTTACCACGCCTGACTTAACTATTATCTTCTTCCCTGCACGTGCTTCTATAATGTCTGCATTTTCTTCTAATATCTTGGCAACTGATGTGCCTACTGTGCCAACGCCTAATATCCCTATTTTTACCATTATGATTTACTCTCTTCAAGCTCTTTCAAAAACTTCTTAATATTTTTAGCAGCCTGACGGATACGCTTTTCATTTTCTATGAGTGCGATACGTACATACGCATCGCCATACTTACCAAAACCTATGCCTGGGCTTACAGCAACACCTGCTTGAAGTAAAAGCTGTTTAGCAAACTCTAGTGAACCCATATCACGAGCTACTTCAGGTATTTTCCCCCAAATGAACATGGAAGCGTTAGGTTTACCCATCTTCCAGCCAGCATTTTCAAAAGCTTCCAGCATCACATCACGACGTTTTTGATAACGAGGAATGATTTGCTCATCTGGGATATAATGATGCTCATCAAGGGCTACAGTAGCTGCTACTTGGATAGGCGTAAACATCCCATAGTCAAGCCAAGACTTGATGCTTTGTAAAGCCCCTATAAGCTTTTTGTTTCCCACTATAAAACCCACTCGCCATCCTGCCATATTGTATGATTTAGAAAGTGTGTATGCTTCTACTGCCACATCTTTTGCACCCTCAACTTCTAATATGGAGGGTGTTTTGTATCCATCAAATGTGATGTCAGCATACGCAATGTCTGAGATGATGTAAAAACGTTTTTCTCTAGCTAACGCCACAAGCCTTACATAAAAATCAGGTGTTACCGTAGCTGTACTTGGATTATGAGGGAAATTGACAACCAAAAATTTAGCTTTAGGTATAGAGTTGTCTAAATGTGACTCAACATCTTCTAAAAACTTATCTTCATCTACTTCAAAAGTCTCTTCATTATAAGTCAATTCCATCTTTTCTACATTTGCCCCTGCAAGTATAAATGCCTGAGAGTGTATAGGGTACGTAGGGTCTGGTACGATAGCCACATCGCCAGGGTTTGCAATGGCCTGTACCAAATGTACATATCCTTCTTTACTTCCCATGGTTGCTACTATTTCAGTGTCAGGGTCTAACGTTACATTATACTTACGTTTATACCAGTTTGCCATGGCAAGGCGAAGTTTATAGATGCCTTTGGAAGCCGAATATCCATGAGTCTTAGGCTTTTGTGCTGTTTCGCAAAGCTTATCAATGATAGGTTGAGGCGTAGGTGCATCAGGATTTCCCATAGAGAAGTCTATAATGTCTTCACCTTCACGTCTAAGTTGCATTTTCAAATCATTTATCTCAGCGAAAAGATACTTTGGCAGTCTATTTATTTTATCAAATTGAATTTCATCAAACATTTTTTACTCGCTTTAAAACTTCTTTATACTCTACCATTGGACCCAACCACCAAGTACAATATATTCACTTCTACTAAGCGAAGTAACACCATCTTTATCCATTTTAAAATAATGTTCTTTGGCATCACTAAACTCTTCTTCTCTCACTCCTGCTTTTAAAAAGAAGGGGGCAGATGAAGTTGCGAGAAGCCAACTATTTAAACTGACATCAAGTTCATATACATCAGAAATGGAGAAATGGTCTCGTTCTTTGGTCTCCATATTGATAATACCAAACCAAAGACGATTGACTGGTACGATAGAAATAATCTCTTTAGCAGGGTTTTCTTTTATGGTCTCAGTGCTATCATCCGAAGTTTCCATAGTCTCTGGAGTAATATCTGTCACATTTTGAGAAATAACCACACTTTTATCCTCCCTAATAACATCTTCTACTGTACTTTTTTCAACTTCATCTACTTTGTCTTTCATGTTTGTTTCACTTACCTTGGTAATGCTAAGGTTTTCGACTACCTCCTCCTCGGTATCTGCACCAATAAAACTCTCAATAGTTGATTCATCTATAAAAGGGATAAGTTCACTTAAATTTTTCTTATCAAGCTGTGTTAGAAAATACCATGTGGCAGTAGCAAAAAGTAAAAAGATAAAGAATATAAAAAATTTAGATGACCCTTTTTTTTCTTCTAAAATCGGAAAGCCAAGTGTAATACTTTTATCTTCACCCACCTGTGCATAATACTCCTGTGCCTCATCTCGTAAATTACCAAGGTCTGCACTATATTCACGCTCCATAATGGAGATAAAGCCTAAAGTTTTCACTTTTTTTAAGTTCTCAAATTTCTTTGAAAAAAGATTTTCTAAATTGTTTTCAGAAATTTTTGTCTTAAGACTGATTGCTTTTATACTATTTTCTTCAAGAATATCATTTAATTGCATAACCCATCCTGTGTATTAAAATTGCTGCTGCTGCACTTACGTTGAGTGAGTCAAAAGCATTTTGCATCTCGATAGAGACCATTGTATTTATTTTGGAAGCTACTTTTTTAGAAAGCCCTTTTCCTTCACTTCCCATCACTAAAACACGCTTCGTTGAAAATTCACATTTTTGTATATTTTCACCCTTTGTAGCTGCACCATACAAAGTAAAACCACTTTGTTGCAACTCGTTAACATTATCAAGAATATTCGAGGCAATCATAAAAGGCATATCAAACAAAGCACCTGAACTTGTACGTGCTATGGCTGCAAAGTTTAACTGTTTCACGCCTGAGGCGATGATAGCATCTGCACCCAAGGCATATGCAGAACGGACAATGGCTCCGATGTTCCCCACATCAGTTAAGCCATCAAGTATAACAATAAATCCACCTTTTTTAATGCTAGAAAAATCTGCTTCTTCAAACGCATTCATTTCTACTAAAACACCTTGGTGGTTACCGCCTTTAGCCATAGACTGTGCCCACTTCTCTTCTAAGAATTTTATCTTGTCATGGTACTTATGGAACAAGTCTTGGGGGAGTATGTTTTTCTTTGCCACGTACACTGTTTTTATGTCATCTTCTTTATGTTCTAGTGCATAAAGGCAGACTTGTTTTCCATATATTATCATAAGATAGATTTTATCTAATTTTTACTTGATATTTACGTTCTTACATTCTTAATTAGAGTTTCATACCATTCTTTGACTGATTTATCGCTAAGCTGTGCTAAAAGTTTTGCTTTAGGCTTAGGAGGTAAATCAAGTTGTAAAACTTCAGTAAAACTAAGGCTCTTTTCACTCTCTTTTTTGGCTCTTATAATCACAACCCACTCACCACGTATGGTCAATTGTTTAAACTGTATATTTAAGTCTTTCGCAGTACCTCTATAGTAATTTTGATACTTTTTAGAAATTTCTTTGGCTAAAAAAAGTTCTCTTTTTGCATCTAAAGTTTCTAGCTCCTCTAAGAGTTTTTCTAAGCGATGAGGAGATTCGTATAATACTGTATTGTAGCCATTATTTATAGCCTCTGCTAAGGCTGATGCACGCCCTTTACCTTTATGCGGTAAAAAAGCATAAAACAAAAACTTACCCTCTTCAAAACCAGAAGCTGCGTATGCTGTAGTTACTGCTGAGGCTCCAGGTAGAACATCATATTTTAAGTTATGTTTCTGAGCATAAGCCACAAGAAGTTGTCCAGGGTCAGATATAACAGGCATGCCAGCATCGCTCACATAGACTACTTCTTTTTCTACTAAGGTATCACCAAGCTCATCTAAACGTTGCTGTCCATTATGCTCATTAAAAGAGTAAAAGTCTGCTTCAGGATACGCCATATCAAACCGCTCTTCTAGCAAACGCAAAAGCTTTTTGGTATGACGTGTATCTTCACATAAAAATAGCTCTGCTTTTTCAAAAGCTCGCATGGCACGTATGGTAATATCTTGGGGGTTTCCGATAGGAGTGGGGATAAATGTAATCATGAACAACTTGGGGACATTGCTTGGCTTTTCAAAGAAAAGAAAAGTTGTGTCCCTCTAGCTTAGCCTAGTTTATATTTGCTTTTAAACTTCTCTACTCTACCAGCAGCATCAAGAATTTTCTCTGAACCTGTAAAGAATGGGTGACATTCATTACAAATGTCTATACCCATCTCTGCTTTATCTGTTCTAACTTCAAACTTGTTTCCACAAGCACAACTTACTTTACACTCAACGTAATCTGGGTGAATTTCTTTTCTCATTTATATATCCTAAAAAGTTATTTTTTTGACAGATAACTAATCTGTTCTAGCATTTTGCTCTTCCTTTTCATAAAAAAGGGTCATTGCAACGCTCTTTGGCGAGACAATAAAGAGTGGTATTTTATCTAAAATTATTTAAAGTATTATAAAAGTACATTTGAAGCCACGGCACACACCGCAGATTCGGACTTCAAAACCAAAGTAGTATCAAGTCCCACTCTATTTTCAGGTTTAAAAAGTGTCACTTCTTCTTCTGTGAAGCCACCCTCGCAGCCTATGACTATTGTCTTTAGTGCAGTAGTACCGATAAAATTACTTTCTGAAAAATTTTACTCGTTCCCATCCGTCCTCGGTGGGAATGCATACATAAATCTAAAAAACATGACAATTTGCCATATTTTTATACTTCACTCATTTTATCATCTATAATACATAAAGAATACGGAGTAGCCATTAAGGATAAAAAATGGGTAGAAGCAGGTACAAAATATACGAACCAGCACATCCACATTTTGTAACGTGTACAGTACTCAACTGGCTACCTATATTTACACGTAAAGAGAGTGTAGAGATACTATTGGATAGTCTCAAGCATTTACAAAGAGAAGAAAATCTAAAACTGTATGCTTATGTGATATTGGAAAATCATATACACCTCATAGTACAAAGTAGCGACGTGGCTAAAAGTATGAGACACTTCAAATCGTTTACAGCCAAAGCATTACTTAAACTTTTACAAAAAGAAAATGCCCAAACACTACTAAAACAATTTGAGTTTTATAAAAAAGCACATAAAGTAGGTAAAACCTATCAGTTATGGCAAGAGGGGTATCAGCCCAAACTTATACAGACAGATGCCATGATGATAGGTAAAATAAAATACATCCATCAAAACCCTGTTAAACGTGGCTATGTAGATGATGCTGTGCATTGGAGATATAGCTCTGCTAGAGATTATGAGGGTGCAGAAGGATTGATTGAGGTAGAGAGATTTTGGTAATTTGGATTCTCGTATGCGTTACCACCGAAGACGGATGGGAACGAGTAAAACTTGTCGCATAAACAATGACAAATTTACCTGAGAATTCTCCACAAGTATATGA
>CAYXTZ010000097.1:0-5708 GCA_964468535.1 uncultured Sulfurovum sp. | reverse complement strand
AAGTCTTCATCATAAATATAGTACCATAAATGCTCAGGAATATCTGCTTTGTTGAATCCAAGGGAGATAATATTTACAGTTGTAGCATAGAGTTTTTTACTAGCAGCTCTTACCTCTGTTGGTACATGAGGAAGCATCTCGATAAGTTCAGGTAGTGGGGCACTTGAAATAAGGCTTTTGTAGTCTTGTTTTGATCCATCTTTGAAGTTAACAACTTTTTGTATGGGGTCAATACTGTCAATTTCTTTGTTTACTTCTATGTCACAATTGTTTGCCATATGTGTTAAAAAGCTTTTATAGCCACCATATTTTGGGTAACGCATTTCTTTTGCGTAGTATGTGTTTGGTGTCTCATTGGTATATGAACCACGAAGTACTTCTTCGATGCTTGGTTTATACCAACGCACACCACACCATGTGGTAGAGAGTTCTTTAGCTTCTACTGTCCAGTATTTTCTTGTATACTTAATGGGGAAATTTTCTGCAAAATAGTTTCCAAATTGTGCTCTTAACCACTCATCGTAGTTATTTATCTCTTTATGTTCTACGGACATATTTTTGACAAAGTCATTGATAGCAGCAACTTTGACTTCTGTCGGTAAAGGAAAAAGATTATTTTGAGCAGGGTGTCTTACCCAAGCACCCTCATAGTAGTTAAAGGCTTCAGGTTTGTGAATATTTATTTCATTGTTTGTTGACTTTTTAAAGAGGTCTTGAACATAGGTACTTTTAGCAAAAGAAAGGTGTACAGACTTATCAAATCTAAATCCATCTATCGTAAAGTTATTACAAAGCCCACCCCACTCAGAGTCTTTTTCATACACCGTGGCATCGTAGCCTTTTTCTTTTAGGTGGTAGCCTGCGGATATACCAGAGATACCAGCACCAATCACAACTATTTTATCGCTCATATTTTCCCCTTAAATTTTTAGTTATTTTTTAATTACTTTTTTTATAGCATCAGTGATGGATGTGTTTTGTTTCCATCCCGGCACTGCTTCACCTTTGTCCCAAGGAAGCATCACTTCCCTGTCTCTATAGGGACGCTCTCCCCAAGTGATATCTAAAGTATCTCCCGTTGCTTTTTCGTAGGCTTTTGCTAGCTCCTTAAGAGGCATACGTTCAGATGAACTAACAGCATATGTTTTGCCTGCATAGTTATATTTATCATCATCATTAAGAAGTTCTATCATGCTTGTGTATGCTTCTATAATGTCGTCTATATAGCTAATGTCTATAATCTGATCACCAGGAGACATGCCAAGGTTTTCACTAGATTCGGCCAAACCTTTCCAAAGATTAAATACCTTTTTTCTTGTGTCACCTTCACCAAAAGTATCATTAAGCTTGATAGTTACAAAGTTTATTTTATTGGTTTCATAATAAAATTTAGCGATATCTTGAAATGCTTGTTTTGTTGCAGCATAAAGATTGACTGGGCTATAGGTTTTGTTTTCATAGTGCTGCCAAAATGTACCAGTATTAATGAACCATGGTACATTATTAGATACAGAAGCATCAAGTAGTCTGGTACCAAATGTTACATTTGACACAATGAGAGCATTGATTTCATTTTGTTTATGTTGTTGCAAAAAAAGAGATGCCAAATGAAGTACTCCGTCTGGTTTTATTTTTGCAAAGAAATTTGCAAGCGTATCATCGCCAGCATCATCTATAAAGAAATGGGTTTTGTCATTTATCCCCGTTGTGTTGGAACTTTTACGGATAATGGCATGGACTTCATGTCCTTCATCAATGAGAGTATCAATGAGTGCTTTAGCTACAAAACCTGTACTTCCAGTTACGATTATTTTCATATATTCTCCTAGTTAAATGGCGTGATGAAATCAGAAAAATCTATAAGGTCTTTATCTTTATCAGAGAGTATCGCATCATCAATGCCCCAGTCAAAACCAAAAGAATCATAGTTAAGACCACCGTCATGACCATCAGCATACATAGTTGTTTGCATGTAGGTTACATTTGTGTCGTCTTCTAAAGATAAAAATCCATGGGCACAGCCTTTTGGAACATAAAAGATATAGCCATTTTTAGAACTTAAATGCTGAGAAACGTATGTCCCATAAGTGGGTGAACTTTTTCTGATATCAAGCACTACATCCAAAATACTCCCAGATGGAACATACACCAGTTTTTCATGCTCGTGAGGAGGTGTTTGAAAGTGCATACCACGTAAAACATTTTTAGCAGATGTAGAATAAAAACCTTCTTTAAAGTCACCTTTTAGTCCATGCTCTTTTAGCGTGTCAAGATGAAAGGTTTTTATAAAAGTGCCTCTGCCATCTTCAAACTTGTTTGGCTTTATGAGGTAAAGCCCTTCTATTTTTGTTTCAATGAACTCCATGCATCTTACCTTCTTTTGTAGTTGTTATTTTTCCCAAGTGACCCACGGTGCTTCACCTTTATCATACATTTCATTGAGAGATACTTTGTCACGTAAGGTATCCATAGGTTTCCAAAATCCCGAATGTTTAAAAGCATTAATCTCACCATCTTTTGCTAAGTTCACCAAAGGACTTTGCTCAAATATTGTCGAGTCTCCTTCTGTGATGTAGTCAAAGACTTTAGGTTCACAAACAAAAAATCCAGCATTTATCCAGTGTCCATCACCTTTTGGTTTTTCAATAAAACTAGAGACTTTCCCTTCTTTAGTAATATCTAAGGCACCAAAACGTCCTTCTGGCTGTACAGAAGTCATCGTTAATGCACCTTTGTGTGCTTTGTGAAACTCAACAAGCTCTTTGATGTTTATGTTAGATACACCATCTCCATAGGTAAGCATGAAACTTTCATTACCGATGTATTTTTGAGCCCTTTTAATGCGTCCACCTGTCATACTTTTAAGACCTGTATCCACGAGAGTTACTTTCCACGGTTCACTTGAATTGTTATGTATTTCCATGCCATTTGTTGTGAGGTCTATAGTGACATCACTTTGATGTAAAAAATAATTAGCAAAATATTCTTTAATAACATAGCTTTTATAGCCTAGCAAGATAACAAAGTCATTGTATCCGTAATGTGAATATTGTTTCATGATGTGCCAAAGAATAGGTTTTCCACCTATTTCTATCATTGGCTTAGGTTTAATGGAAGACTCTTCACTAATTCTTGTTCCAAATCCACCCGCTAATAATACTACTTTCACGATATTCCCTTAAAATGTTAGATGTTGTTTAATAAAAAGTATTATACTGTGTTTATTATTAACGTCTTATATGATTATTGTATACATTATGGGTGTTCATCTATAGTGTATATCGAAGTCATATTTATGTATAATTTAAACATCAAAAAATATGAGGTTACATTTGCTATTCAATTCTTACATCTTCATATTCTTTTTTCTTCCTATCACATTTTTTGTCTACTTCTATTTAAATAAAAAGCACTGGACAGAAGCCAGTAAAGTATTTTTGGTGTTAGCATCTTTGTTCTTTTACTCTTGGTGGAATATTGTATATCTACCACTCATTTTGGTATCCATGCTCTTTAACTATATGGTAGGAAAAGAGTTGTCACTACATAGCCAAAAAAATAGAAACTACGCCCCTAAAAAACTCTTGGCTTTTGGTATTGTGGCAAACCTTGCACTTTTAGGGTATTTTAAATACGCAGACTTTTTCATTTTTAATGCAAACAGGGCTTTGGGTACCGATGTGCCTCTGCTGCACTTAGCCCTTCCTTTGGCGATTAGTTTTTATACTTTCCAGCAGATTGCTTATTTGGTAGATAGCTATAGGCAAGAAACTAAAGGAGATGATTTTTTAAATTATGCAGTCTTCGTAACCTTTTTCCCTCAACTCATAGCAGGACCCATCGTCCATCACTCTGAAATGATGCCACAGTTTGCTAAGCTTAAAAATAAAGTGAAAAATCACTACAACATTGCATTAGGTCTCTTTATATTTTCCATAGGATTGTTTAAAAAAGTGGTAATTGCAGATACCTTTGCTATTTGGGCAACGAAAGGCTTCGATGTAGCACCTACTCTTAATATGCTGGAAGCATGGGTCACTTCACTCTCCTATACCTTCCAACTTTATTTTGATTTTTCTGGCTATGCAGACATGGCAATAGGTTTGGCACTTTTGTTTAATATAAAAATCCCTATGAACTTTTTCTCTCCTTATAAGGCAACCAGTATACAAGACTTTTGGCGTAGATGGCACATTACATTATCTAGGTTTTTGAAGCATTATCTATATATACCCTTAGGCGGTAATAGAAAAGGTGAGATACGAACATATACAAATCTATTTACTACTTTTTTGCTGGGTGGTATTTGGCATGGTGCGGGGTGGACATTTGTATTATGGGGTGCATTGCATGGTATGGCGTTAGTTGTGCATCGTGCATGGCAAAAGCTTGGTTTTAAAATGCATTTCTTGTTGGCATGGTTTATTACTTTTAACTTTGTCAATATAACTTGGGTATTTTTCCGTGCACAAAACTTTGAATCAGCCATAAAAGTTTTAAAAGGTATGTTCATGGGTGAGTTCATCTTGCCTGCTTCAATTACAAAGTATATTGAGGGAGCAAAGGAATTTGGCTGGACGCTAGGAAACTGGTCGAAACTGTATGCAAATGAAACATATTTAGGTGTATGGTTTATCGCTGCATTTATTATGGTTTTATTTTTACCTAATTCTATGCAACTAAAAAAGAAATTTAAACCTAACCTTCTCTATATGTTTTGGACAATCATAGGTTTTTTATCTATATTTATGCTGTATAGAAAAAGTGAATTTATTTATTTTAATTTTTAATAATAAAAGGAAAAGGTTTATATTATGTTAAGTAGTAAAAATTATTTAAAAATACTTTTTGGCATTATTGCCATCATTGTAACTACGAGTTTAGGTTATTCTATTAATTTTTCAAAAAATTATCCTATACCTATTATCGATCATATTTCTTTTGATGCAAAAATTAGATTTATACGTGAAGAGGTTGATATTGAAAAAATTGATACCATTGTTGTGGGTTCATCTCTAGCCTTAAATAATGTTCAAGGTATAGTTCTTGAAAAAAATTCTAAAAATATTGATCATGTTTTAAATTTTTCAGTTTGGTCTATCGATGCTACTCACGTAGAACAGATGCTTGAACTTAGTAGTATTTTTCCAAACATAGAACGTATTATTTATTCTGGTCAATTTACGAGCTTTAATCATGCAAGACAGTTTAAAAATTTTGATACTGATTTTATAAAAAAATATATGAGCCATACACTTAACCCTATTGAAGAAAAAAAGTTTATTTTAAATGCCTGTAAAGATATATCTTTTTGTGTGAATAGACAAAAAGAATGGAAAAAAACATATGGCTCAAATCGTTTGTTTTCATTTTTAGATTTTGACCGTACTGGCAGTGCCCCTTTGCATATGTACGGAAAGGACATATTGCAAAAACGTTGGAATAAAGTAGATGGTGCAGGGCAACATCCTAATGCAGTAAAAGCATTACGAAGAATAGCTGCTAAAGCAAAAAAAGATGGAATTAAATTTTATTTTGTGCAACAACCCTATAGAAAAGCCATGATTGATAAGCATAAGCATATACAAAATATTATGAAACAGTTTCCACAAAACATGAGTAAATTATTGGCTGAGTATGGGGCTGTCTTTTTTAACTTACACGAAAAGTTAAAATTGAATGATGATTACTTTGCTGACAGGTCTCAT
>CAYXTZ010000096.1:0-5736 GCA_964468535.1 uncultured Sulfurovum sp. | reverse complement strand
CATGGTCACGATACACATGTAGAAGAGAAATCACATGATCTAACTGAAAAAGATGCTCACGCAGGGCATGGGCATGGGGACGAAGAGGAAGAAGAAGCCCCATATAAGGCAAGGGTAGTTGAAACCATTGCTTATGTAGGAGAGTATGTTGCTGTTAAAGGCATAAAAGAAGGTGAGGAGTATGTAAGTGATGGTGTTTACTTTGTAAAATCCATGCTACTTCGTTCCTCTCTTGGCGGACATGGTCACTAGGAGCTAAGATGCATAAATTTTTTGAAGTACTCATACAGTACAAGTTTCTAGTCATCGCTTTGTTCGTAGCTATATCAGGATTTGGCTACCAAGCCTACAAAAATATACCCGTAGATGCCTTTCCAGACATCACACCCAAGCAAGTAGTCATCTACACGGAGTCTGTAGGGAACTCTGCTGAAGACATAGAAAAACTTGTCACTTACCCCATAGAGGCTGCTATGTCAGGCTTGCCTGGGGTAAAGCTCATACTGTCCAACTCTATGTTCGGGCTTTCTTATGTTGCCATCTTTTTTGAAGAGCAGTATGACACCTATCTTTTAAGACAACTGGTCACCGAAAGGCTCAACACTCTAGACATCCCTAAAGGATGGGGTGTACCCACTATGGGACCCAACACCACAGGTCTTGGGCAAGTACTTTGGTACGCCCTAAAAGACAAAAGTGGGACATACTCCGCAAGCGAGCTTAGAGAAATGCACAAATATCTTGTGACGCCTCTACTTAAAGCTGTTGATGGCGTAGAAGAAGTCATCACATGGGGAGGTTTTGACAAACAATATGAAGTACTCATAGACCCTCTGCAACTTCAAGCCGTCAATGTCACCTATGCAGAGGTAGTCACCGCACTAGAATCTGCCAACCAATCCGTAGGAGGTCAGTACCTAGAGTTTAACCGTGAACAGTACCTCATACGTGCTTCAGGACTCTACCAAAGTATGGATGACATAAGAAATACCGTCATTCGTAGCAACAATGCAAAAGCAGTGATTATCAACGACATAGCCACTGTACAAGTAGGCAGAGCCATACGATTTGGTGCAGTCTCAGTAGATGGCGAAGAGCGGGTTTTTGCTATGGTACTACAACGTTCAGCCACCAATGCTGCAAAAGTGGTAGGACTCATAAAAGAAAAGTTACCTCTCATAGAAGGTGCTTTACCTGATGGCGTAAGTCTAGACATCATCTATGACAGAACAGAGATTACCCACAAGGCAGTAAGCACTATGACGTCAGCTCTTATCTTTGGCTCACTCCTTGTTTCTATCATATTGTTTTTGTTTTTATTTGAATTACGTTCGGCATTTATAGTTATACTTTCTTTACCTATCTCTTTGCTCATCGCATTTTTACTCATGCAAAAGTATGGAATTTCAGCCAATCTCATGTCGCTCTCAGGACTTGCCATAGCCATAGGGATGATAGTCGATGGGACTATTGTTGTGGTGGAAAACTCTTTTAGACTCCTAGAAGAAAACCCTAAGTCCTCGCGTGCAAAAGTCATAGCTTCTGCCACTGCAGAAGTAGCCAAACCAGTACTCTTTGCCTTGCTCATCATCGCTGTGGTATTCATACCTCTTTTAAGCCTAGAAGGGCTTGCTGGAAAACTCTACACGCCTATGGCACTTGACATTGTATTTGTCATGCTTGGCTCTTTGGCTGTGGCACTCTTACTTGTGCCTGTACTCTCCTATATGCTACTAAAGCAGGGCAAACACGATAACTCTCCACTGATGTCTGCTATCACATATATGTACACACCACTACTTGTACTTGCACTCAAGCATGCCAAAAAACTAGTGGCTATGACCTTTCTCATCTTTTTTGTACTGGCTTTCTTGCTCTCACAGCAAGGGCGTGAGTTTATGCCTAAACTCAACGAAGAGAGCATTATGTACAGAGTCATAGCCATCCCAGGTACAGCACTCACACAAAATGTAGAAAATGCACAAGCCATAGAAAAATTTATACTAAAAACCTACCCAGAACAAGTTACTTCAGTACTTTCCATGGTGGGACGTAGTGAAAAAGGTGAGACCGCTCAAGCCAATTACATGGAAGTGCTACTAACTCTCAACCCAGAACTTAAAAATATAGAAGCACTTGGTAGGGAGATGACGCACACACTCAAAGAACATTTTGACTACATACAGTTTGTACCTACTCAACCCATAGCCATGCGCATAGAAGAGCTACTAGAGGGAGTAAGTGCAGAACTTGCAGTCAAGATTTATGGTGAAGACCAAAAAGTGATGTCACATATAGCAGCCCAAATCTCTCAGTCATTAGACGGCATAGAAGGACTAGGACATGCAGAAGTAGAAGAACAGTTAGGGCAGGCAAATATAAACATAAAACCAAACTACCTAGCACTCTCGCGTTATGGTCTTTCTGTAGAAGATGTGATGCAAGTCATACGTTATGGCGTAGGAGAAGAAGCAGTCACATACAAAATAGAAGGTGTAAAACGTTTTGGGGTTGTAGCCAAACTTAAAAATGCCAAACAAGACATAAATACACTAAAGTCTTTGGTATTGCGTTCAGACTCTGGCAAAGTAGTCACACTTGAAGAAGTATGTGACATCAGCATTACCCAAGGACCGGCCTTCATAAAAAGAGCTGATTTAAGCCGTTACATGGTACTTTCCATGGAGGTAGAAGGCAGAGACATCGCTAGCTTTGTGGAAGAGGCCAATGCCAAGATAACAGAAAATGTAAACATCCCTGATGGCTACTACATCAAATGGGCAGGAGACTTCAAAAATATGCAAGAAGCCACACAGACGCTTGCAATGATTATCCCCATTACACTGTTGTTGATTTTACTACTACTCTACACGGCATTTAACTCATTTAAAAAGGCTTTTCTCATCTTGCTAGGTGTGCCTCTTGGGCTTATGGGTGGGATTATATCATTACTTATAGCAGATATCTATCTCTCAGTCTCTGCCATCGTAGGGTTTATAGCCATATTTGCCATAGCCATACTCAACGGCATAGTCTTAGTGTCATTCATAGACCAATTACGTGAGAAGTTTCCAACTCTCAACATAGCAGACTTGGTAAAAGATGCCACTTTACTACGCCTAAGACCCGTACTTATGACAGCATTTACCACCCTCTTTGGCATCTTGCCACTGCTCTATGCTACGGGTGTGGGGAGCGAGATACAGTATCCACTCTCAGTGGTAGTAACGGGGGGTATCATCTCTTCCACCATACTTACGCTTTTGGTTTTACCTGGCTTGTATGTGTTGTTTTTTAGGAAGGAGTAGTAAATGAAGTGCTGGGTTCATTGATGTAGCACTTCATTGGGGAAATAACTCTTTGTGTGCTTATTTATCATACTTTTATGCATAAGGGGTTGTCTAATAATATTAGCTAAACCTCTATTTCTGCTTCTTTTAGTTTTTGAATATAGAGGAAAACATTTGTAAGAGTAAACTGGTCCACTTCCTCCATACCTTCTTCTTCATATTCCATCAAATAGTCAAATCCATCTAATTCAATATTCTTCACTTTTTTTAAGTACACAATATAAAGTAATAAATCAGATAAATCACTCACTGGGATTATGTCAATAAAATCTTTATCAAACCCATCTATATAGTCGTAAACTATGTCTTCATTTGACATTAAAAGCATCCAAAGAATAGTATTGTCTACATTTTCAGGTGCATTTACTTCCTTTGAAAAACGATGAATTATCTCTTTATTTTGTGATATTTCATCAATCTGTTCATTGGCTTGTGCTAGTAAGGATTTGATTCTTTCTTCACTGAGCTTTTCATTCATATAACCATCTAGTGCTGACTCTGCAATTTGTAATGTATTCATTGTTTCTCTTTTTATTTAATATAGCATTATTACATGATATTCTAAAAATTTCTTTTAATAAGAGTCATTTCTTCATTCTCATGTGTTGCTTTTTAGCATGAATGCTAAATCAGACAAAATTTAGCCTATTTTTAGCTTAGCATGCTAAAGTAGGCATAATTATGCCAAAGGAAACAATATGGATATAGATAAAAAAAATGATTATGGTATCAAGGTTGCAATGTTTATAGAGAACCCTAAATATATGGGAATTATCACTAAAGAAGAAGCTAAAGAATTGGGTGCTACAGTTTTTTCTAACACCTATGGAGGGAAAGAGTTCGGTTATGAACTCACACTTCACTGGGCTATAAACACACATGAAGACAGCATAAAACTTGCACGATATAGTTATGATGGTGTGATGTCAGGTATCGCTGTTAATCATATGCTTTCTATTATATCTTCAAACAAAACAATGCCTGAAATGGAGAGCCTTACGTTTAGTGCATTAGAGCGTTTATTGCGTGACAACCCCACTGTAGTAGCCCTTCCTGCAGATGAAGCATATGCGGTTACTTTTGCACTTGATGCTGTAAAGCTTTCTGTAAAAAACTACATAAAAGCATCCCTAAATCACGAAGAGTCAACTGTACCTTGTGAGCAAAGTCCCATGAGTATCGCTTCGATTAAAAACTCTATAGCCACACACAACATAGAAACACTCAAAGAGGCTGAAAACTTTACAAAAATAAGTGCATCCAACCCCGAATGCGAGAAAAACCTCTTGCATCTTATAGAACAAAATAAAAAAGCTGAAATTGAAAAGAAAGAAGCAGACGATGCTCTTAATGCTGTGCCATTTAAAGACTTAAGTTCAGACCATAGAGTCATCGCAGTAGATACTGCCATAGACAACACTGTACGTGAGTTTCTAGTCATGGATGGTGGAGATATAGATGTACTTTCAGTTAAAGAAAATGGTGACCAGTATGATGTGTATATATCTTACCTTGGAGCATGTTCTAGTTGTTCTAGTTCTGGAACAGGTACACTTTTTGCCATAGAGAATGCACTCAAAGATAAATTAGACCCAAATATCCGTGTTATCCCTATTTAACTTTCTATTTTGGGATTTAATTTTTCTTGTTTTATCTCAGTTTTTACAGCTTTAGGTTTTACAACTTCTATATCTGCCTTCTTCTCTATACTAATACGTAAATATCCATCTTTGTATGCCATATCGAGTGTGCTTTCGTCTGCATCACTTGGCAATGGTATATTTTGCTGATACATACGCATAGAACTAGAACTACTCTGGCTGTTTGCAGTTTTATTTTCATGCTTTTCAATAATTTTGGCAGTAATAGAAAGCAAGCCATCTTTTGCACTTATATCAATCTTATTTTCTTTGTTTTCAGGAATGTTAGTTATGAATTCATAGCCACTTCCCTTAGCTGTAAACTGACTCTGTTGTTTTATTTTATAACTTCCTAATGGGTCTATTTCTCTTGTGTTACGTTGTTGTATTCTGTTATGCATACGTTCAAACATTTTGTCCATCTCTTGTTGCATTTGCATCATCTCTTTAAAAATATTGTCTCCAAATGGGTCTTTAAAAAAAGAGTCATTTGCTTGTAAGGACAGTGTTACGACAAGAGGAAACATGAAAATTGATAATTTTTTATTTAACATATATTTATCCTTAGTACTAATGTATATAGGCAGTATAAGGTTCTAAGTTTAACGGAGTTTAAATATTGAAGATAGGTAAATTATACTGGGGGATAGTTATATTTTAACGGATTGTATTGGATGGTGAAGTGGTGGGTTCTCGGGGACTCGAACCCCGGACCACTCGGTTATGAGCCGAGTGCTCTAACCAGC
>CAYXTZ010000095.1:0-5756 GCA_964468535.1 uncultured Sulfurovum sp. | reverse complement strand
ACGCGTAGGGCTACATTTAAACCTCTCATTAAACCTCTTAAAAGTAAATGGTTAAGGCAATATAGAGCATTAGTAACCAATGCCAGTTCAGGGGCTGTTTTAGAAGCAGAATAAGCCTAAAAAATAAAGGGGGGCTTATACACAAAACCTTCTTTGAGATAAAGAAGGTTATTTAAAAAATACCTCTATCTATGATGGACGTCTTGCACCTTTATAGCGTTGAGCATAAAACTTACTTAAATTAGATACAACCACTTTTTTCTTAGCAGAACTTGCATGGATAAACTTACCATTTCCCAAGTAAATACCTACATGATTTACATATCCTTTACGTTTTTTAGAAGTGTCAAAAAATACTAAGTCACCCTTTTTAAGGTTTTTTCTTGAAACATATTTACCATATTTAGACTGCTTAATGGAGGTACGAGGGATACTTATGCCATTTTTCTTATAGACGTATTTAGTAAATCCTGAACAATCAAAAGTATTTTTTGCACCTGTTGCACCCCATACATATCTACGTCCAAGTTTATTTTTAGCCACTGAAGTGATTTTAGCACTTTTCTTGCTTATATTATCACCAAAAGGAAAGAGCTTAGATAGAGAAAAAGAAGTATTCTTCTTATTTTCTACTGGTTTTCCTTTTTTCAGAGTAATGCTTTCTAATTTAGAAAGAGAAGCTACTAGTTTTTTATTGGATTTTTTTGTACGTTTTACTACTTTAACTTTTTTCTTTTTAGTAGTCGTTTTTTTTGCCACTTTTACTTTAGGTACACTATACGTATTGATTGGCACTTTTAACACTCTACCTATCTTTAAAGTATCTCCTTTTTTAAGCCCATTTACTTTTTGTACTTCTGCGATAGTTGTATGATGCTTTCTCGCTATCGTAAAAAGTGTTTCTCCACTTTTTATGCTATGTTTTGCTATTTTAGGTTTTTTATTTTCTATTTTTCTATTTTTTGATACATAAGTATTTATAGGCACTGTTAATACACGTCCTATCTTAAGCATTTCACCTTTTTTAAGTCCATTTTCTTTTTGTACTTCAGCGATAGTTGTATGATTTTTATGGGCGATAGTATAAAGTGTCTCTCCACTTTTTATTTTGTGTTTAACCGTTTTACTTACTGCTTGTACAGAAACTGGTATTAGTATACAGACAATTAATAACGCATAGATTTTATTCATTCTTGCTCCTATATAATAAGTGCATAAAACTATGCCATACTAAAAAATATGTTACCATTGTAACGGGATACTATTAATCAAAAATAAATGTAAATTTAAATTAACCTTAAATATGTACCTACGCTTTATAAGCACTTTTTAACTTTTCAACAATATAGTCCGCCACTCTAAAGGCATTTGCATAGATAGTCCATGTATATGCGACAGAACCTCCTGTTGGCATAAAGCTGGCATCTGCAACAAAAAGATTAGCCACATCATGTGCTTGACAATATTTGTTAAGCACAGAAGTTCTTGGGTCATCTCCAAAACGACACCCTCCTGCTACAAGGTTTTGTGCAGGGGCAGACGAGATGCCTGAGTAAATATTTTTTGCTCCCATCTCTTCAAGAATATTTTCACATTTTTGGGCAATATACTTACCTACCTTTACGTCATGAGGATGTCCCTCTACACGTAGTTTTCCCACGGGCATGCCATACTTATCTTTATGCGTAGGGTCCAAGGAGACAAAACAATCATCATTTGGAAGCCAATCATTAAAGATTTCAAAACGTATGCTTTTTTGCTCGCTCATACGCTTTAGCACCCTATCCCCAAGTTCTGTACCCCAAACTAGCTTGCCATCTTTGTCGTTATTTTTACGTGCACGACTTATGATGTTTTGGTGTTCAAACATAAATTCAACCGAACCACCTTTAAATTTACCATCCCACCAATGGTCTATAAAGTACCAGTCAAGCACTGAACGGTTGACAAATAATCCTGTTGTCATTAAGTCTTCAAACTTTATTTCTTTGAGAGAATCTTTATGTAATTCACCCTGCCCCGAACCCCCACCTGAAAACAGTAGGTTTTTCCCAAGTTCCCCAGAACTATTTGCTAAACCCTCGGGATGATATTTGTTTGCAGAGTTTAAAAGTAGTCTTGACGTTTCATGAGCCTGAGCAGCGACAACAAATATCTTGCCTCTTATATGTTTTTCTTTCCCTGTAATGCTGTCAATTACAACAGCGTACTTTACCCTCTCTTTACTGTCACTATGTAAAGATTTTACATGAGAGTTGCTAAGTAGCGTCAAGTTTCCAGTTGCCAAAGCAGGTTTTAGTAAAGCCTCAGTAGAACTACCTTTTGCCCCAGAACTACAGCCATAACTTCCACAAAAATTTGAATAATAACAGGCATCTCGTCCTGGTTTATTTTTAGAGAGTACTGCTCTTGGTGTAACAAGTGGTACTATGTTAAGTTTTCTACAGGAGTTGTCAAGTAACTTGACAACTACATTTTCTTTTGTAGGAGCTTGGGTAAAGTTAGCTGTACTTCTTTTGGGTTCATACCTGTGTTTTTCATAATGTCCTGAGATACCTACTATCTCTTCTGCTAAAGCATAATAAGGTTCTAGTTCTGCGTAAGATATGGGCCAATCTACAACATTTGCTCCCTCAATCTCTCCATATTTACTTTTAAGCCTAAAATCATCGGGATGCAAACGGTGTAGCATACCCGACATAAGGGTGGATGAACCCCCAACAATGTTTCCATTCCAAAAACTCCAGCCTGATTCATGTGTGGGAGTTGCTACCCACTTCCCATCAACTTTTTCTTCGATGGTATGGTACTCGTCAAAAAGGCTTGGAGTTACTAAATCTCTACGAGAATATGCCAACTCATCCTTAGAAAACTCTTCACGTTTCATAAGGCGACCTTTCTCTAATACTGCAACTTTATACCCTGCTTTACACAAAGTATATGCCACAGCCCCACCAGATGCACCTGAACCAATAATCACAACATCATACATACTCATGACTCCAAATACTTTGTTTTAGGTCTAGGAAAACCACCATATGCCCCTAGTGCTTTCCATCCTCCTTCTTTAATGTTTGAACCATATATAGGGTCGCAAAACATACCTTCCATACTAAGCGTCATGATACGAGATAGCCAAGAACTTCCATAGTTTGTTTCTTCATACAAACGAAGTGCTTTCTCTTTTTCTTGCTTTGTCATTTTTAAGAAATGTCCTTTTTCTCTGTCTACAAGTTCTTCCGCTCCCTCTAAAACAAATACTTTTATGTCTCTGTCAAAACTCTTATGCGTAATCGTCTCAAATAAAAACTGTGTCACATTCATAGAACGGGCAGAAGGGATTTTACTACTTTCAGGGAACATATGCTCCTGCACTGCTTCAATCGTTAATTTAACGTGCTTAAATCTTTTCTCAAATGTCGTTATTTCTTCTGCACGTATATATGGAGACAAGCCCAGTATTGAACCTAGTATTAAAAAATTTCTTCGTTTTTTTTTCATTTCTCTAGCCTTTACTTTCTATCAGTATAGTATCATATACTCTCTTTGTGTACTTTGGGTGCAAACAAATAAACTATGCTACACAAAGGTTACACATACTAAAGCTTATACTTACACGGTTAAAATAAAAAATACAGGAGATAAAACATGAAAAAAATAATATTTACAGCCCTAATAGGTTTTGCTATGCTAGGATTTACAGGATGTACAACAGGTAGCGATGCGTCTGCACCTACAACTAAGTGTCAAGCGGGGAAAACCAAAGGTGCTAAAACATGTGATTCGAAGAAAGTTGCAAAGAAATGTGATAGTTCTAAAAAATGTGCTTCTTCTGGAAAATGTGCTAAATAGCATTTACTCATTCATTGTAGAAAGCACTTTGCTACAGTATTTATATTCAACAGACAAAAGGTTTACCTTTATCTGTTGATGCACTCACTTTCTCTAAAATTCTATTTCTACTCTTTTACACACAAACTACACATCTAACCTACTATACTTTCCTTGTTACGACAAACATAATATAGTATAAAAGGATTTACTATGATTAAAAATATCTACTCTCTTAGTAAAAATGTTTTGAGTCAAGGACAGAGTTTATCTTTGTTTTTTGCACGTATCGCTGTTGCTTACGGTTTTTATGAGCCTGCTATGAAAAAATGGTCAAATATAGACGGTGTGTCAAGTTGGTTTGGCTCTATGGGTATACCATTCCCCACGTTCAATACCTATGTGGTTGCTAGTGCAGAGATGCTAGGTGTCGCACTCTTAGCCTTGGGACTATTCACGCGACTTATCTCAATCCCTCTTATCGTCATCATGATGGTTGCTATTTCCACTGTCCACTGGAGTCATGGGTTTTCAGCAGGAGATAATGGTTTTGAAGTCCCCCTATACTATATGCTGTTTTTAGCCCTCTTTGCTTCTTTAGGAGCTGGAAAACTTAGCTTAGACTACCTAATTTTTGGTAAAGAGCAATAAAAAACTACAAGGAAATAACAATGAAAAATATACTTATACTACTTAGTGCAGTGGCACTGTCCCTTACCCTCGCAACAGCAGAAGGAAAATGCGGTGGAGATAAAAATAAAACAGAAATGAAATGTGCAGCTGGAAAATGTGGCAGTGACGCAAAAAACGACATGAAAAAGAAATGTGGTGATGGACAATCTGATGCCAGTAAAAAAGAAGTTCCAAAAGAAGGGAAATGTGGCAAAGGAAAATGTGGTCAATAACTCATAAAACTCCCACCTTTTTCAACTCTTATAGCAAATGTTATAAGAGTTTTATCTCTTTCTTATAAATCATTGTATATTATGCCTAAAAAGTAAAAGGTGAATTATGCGAAACTTACTATTTCTCTCTCTCTTATTATTTTCTTTCACTGGCTGTCAAGATAAAGAACAGGCACAAAAAGAGCAAGCTTCACGTGATGCACAGATAGCAGAACAAGTTCGTACAGAACTTAAAAAAGAGTTTGCAGAAAAAGAAGCCAAACTACAAGAAAAATTTACAAAAGAGAGAAACAAAATAACTCAACTTGCAAGAGAATCTTTGCTTCTAGAACAAGAAGCTCAAAGAAAAATACTTCAACAAAACACCCCTACAAACAATAAACTAAGCGATATGGGATTAACTGTGGATGAAGGAATAATATCTATTGATACCAACAAAACAAGAGATTTTTTTAAAGCATTAGGTGACAGTATGAATAAACAAATTATAAAAGTAGGTAGTGATTTACAAAAAGGAATCATAAATATAAAAAATGCAGGGATAGACATCAATAATGAACATATCAACATAGACCTCAATAAAACAAAAACACTGCTAGATACATGGAGTGCTAAAATGCAAATATTTGTCAAAGAATTTGACACAGAAGTAAAAAAGATAGACAACAATATAACAACAAAAGGAAATTAATGCAACAAATAGACATGAACTCAGATGAATTTCAAGCAGAACTAGAAAAAACAGGTAAATTTGTAGACAAAGTCTATAATCAATTTGGATGGGTACCCAACCCTAACGAAGAAGTAAACGAAGGTGTAACCATGGGGCTTGCTCGAAATAAGCTCATTTATGGAAAAAGATTTTGTCCCTGCTTTATGGTTATTGGTGAGACCAAAGAAGAACAAAAAGCTGCCGATAACCGTATCTGCCCCTGCAAACCTGCCATTGAAAAAGAAATCCCTGAAGACGGACTTTGTCACTGTGGCATTTTTTGTACGCCAGAGTATGCCCAAGCACAA
>CAYXTZ010000094.1:0-5864 GCA_964468535.1 uncultured Sulfurovum sp. | reverse complement strand
TTTTGATGCGGACCATGAAAAATGGTTTTCAGAATATTATAGTAAAAACCATGAACACGAGTTGGTGCTTTATAATGGGATAATAGAATTACTTTCTGTACTAAAAGAACAAGGTAAAAGCCTCGCAGTGGCCACCAACGCCTATCGTGTCTCAACCATAGAATCACTCACGTACTTAGGCATTTATAAAATGTTCGATGCCGTCTCTTGTTATGACGATGTACTGCAAGGAAAACCACATCCTGATATGCTCTATAGAATACTCGATGAACTAGATTTTAAAGAAGAAGATAGCATTTTTATAGGAGATGGTCCACGAGATGAGTTGGCTGCAAAAGAATCTAAAATAGACTACATTATGGTTGACTGGGGCTTTACTGATCATGGTGATAAAGATGTAGTAAATACGGTAGAAGAACTTAAAAATATGTTATTAGCAATTTATCCAAGTTAAGGGGACCTCTAATAATAGGTAACACTCACAATGGGTTTTGCAAATGTGAAATTGTGCAAGAGATTTTCAAGTCCTAGCCATAGCTAAGACGAAGTAAATATCTTGTGCAAGATTGCGTTTGCAAAGCCCACCCTTCGGGCATCACTAGCTTTCGCCTATGCGTTGTTACTCTTCCTCACCTTAGCTACGGCTAGGGTTTCAAAAGAGTGCCTAGCCTAGACAAAAGCTAGTGATGTTGTGAGCATTACCTATTATTAGAGGTCCCCTTAAGCTATGGTAGGTGTTTTTATATCCTCTCTAAGCCCTTGTGATGCTTGAAAAATACAAATTTATTTTCTCTTTATCTGAAGTTCATTGTTTTTACAAGATTATTTTACAAGATTATTTCTTTCTTAAATTTTTATTGTCTCTTTTTCTATCCATTCTAGGTAGAATGTGTTGGCATCTAAGAGTGGTATCATGATGATTTCTGGTACTTCGTATGTGTGTAGGGTTTTCATTTCTTTTTTTATGTGTTCAAAAAGTGATCTTTTGGTTTTCATTTGAAGGAGTATTTCATCTGACTCGATGATTTTACCTTGCCAACGGTAAGAGCTTTTTGTGCTAGTTTGATGGGCACAGGCTATGAGCTTTTTTTCTAAAAGTATCTTGGCTATTGCATCCGCATTTTCTTTAGTATCGGTGGTGGTACTAATGATACAGTAATTAGAGACTTCCATTTTCTACCTTTTTCATAAACTTTTTGATACAATAGCAAAAAGTTTAGGATAGTTAGATGAAAAAAGTTTTGCTAATATTTGTTTTTACACTATTTTTCTTAGATGCTAAGGACTATAGGGAGTATTCACAAGCTAAAAGTGTTATAAATACACTTGTAAAAAAAGGGTATTTTGAACCTGCAGAGTTAGGTAGTCTTTTTTCTTCTGTAAAAGTGCAAAAGTCTGCACTTCGAGCATTTACGCCTAGGCACAAACAAAAGAAACAGAAAGACACACGTACCCCTGCACAAAAAGCTAAAGCTAAAATGTTGGCAAATAAGTATGGTTCTTGGGGTAGATACTCACGATATGTATTAAGCCCAAGACGTGTAGCACAAGGTGTGGATTTTGTAAGAAAACATAAAAAAACATTTGAACGTGTAGAAAAAAAATATGCTGTGCCTAAAGAGTATATCGCAGCTATTGTAGGCATAGAGAGTGCTTTTGGTAAAAATGTAGGGAAATATCCTGTGTTCGATACCCTTGTCACACTTGCTTTTGAAAAAAATAGACGAAACAAGTTTTTCAAAAAGCAACTTATAGCCTTTTTAAAGCTATCAAAAACACAAAAATTTAACCCTAAAAATGTAAAAGGTTCTTTTGCGGGAGCTATAGGGTTGGTACAGTTTATGCCAAGTAACTATAAACCTTATGGAGTTGATTTTAACAAGGATGGACGTATTTCCTTGCAAAATCCAAAGGATGCCATAGCGTCTGCAGCAAATTATTTGAAAAAAAATGGTTGGCGTACAGGTGAGCCAGTAGCCACTAGAGTGAAGTATAAGGGTACACGTTTCAATAGATATAAGACAGGTTACAAATATACTTATAATCGTCGTAATTTAAAGGGCATTGAACCTTGGATAAAGTGGGATTATAACAATAAAGTAAGACTTATAAAACTTAAGAAAAAAAACTACGATGAACTTTGGTATGGGGCAAAAAATTTTTATGTGATTACCCGTTATAATCATAGTTCTTATTATGCGATGGCAGTACATAAATTAGCTCAGAAGATAAAAGTGGAACTTAAAAAGTGAAAATAAATGTCATTATTATAGATAAAAAGGGGAAAGATGGTCTTTATTCAGGACTCATAGAACACTATAAAAAGATAGCAAAACCATTTGCAAAAGTAGAAGTGATAGAAGTATTTGACAAAGAAATAGCAAAAGCACATGATATTTCAGCTGAAGCTTCCCAAAAATCATACACAAAAGCATTTGAAAAGTATATGAAAAATGGTATTAATATTGCACTAAATCCATCATCAAAAGAAGTAGACAGCCACGAATTCGCAAAATTGCTTAAGGATAGCGTACAGGTAAATCTCTTTATTGGCGGTGCATACGGCTTTGAGAGCGATTTTCTAAGTAAATGTAATAATGCCATATCATTTGGTAAAATAACGCTTTCACATAAACTAGTAAAAGTTGTGTTGTTAGAACAAGTTTTTCGGGGACTAACGATTAACCATAACCACCCATATCATAAATAGGAAGAATACAAAATGTTAACGAAAGTAGATTTAGAAGATTTTCAAAATAAATTATTGGATAGAAGAGTTCAGATAGAGAAAAATCTTAGAGGTACAGCCTTAGAGCTAGAAGGCATGAGAGACCTTGAACTTAACGATGAGGGAGATTATGCAGCGGCATCAGCTGAAACTATTGTGGATAGTGCAATTTTGGTACAGCAACGTAAAGAATTAAACGAAATTGAACTTGCTTTAGATAAAATAAGACAAGAGACATTTGGTATTTGTGAAATGTGTGAAGAGCCTATAGACCGTGCACGTTTAGATGTAAAAAACTTTGCACGTTTTTGTATCACATGTCGGGAGATAAACGAAAAAGAAACCAAATAATATTTTAAATCACAAGGGGAGAGAATGAGACTAGGATTATATATTATTGCATCACTTGCACTAATTACAATTGTTGGGGCGATAGCTTATACAGTTAACCCAAATCATTATGTGGTAGAAATGATGGGAATTAATTTTAACTTCCCATTGGCTCTTTGGTTTATCTTGCCTATGCTTTTATTGTTTCTTTTTACACTTATTCATATGTTTGTTTATGGTCTTAAAAACTATTTTTTACTTAAAAAATGGCAAAAAGATGCACATACTTTAGAGGATGCTCTTTATTGGTCTCTTGTAAATGAGCCAAAAGAACAGAAATATTCAGTAGATGATATTGGTGCTTCTGCTGCACTTTTAGGACAGTCATCTATTGTTTTAAAAGACAATGTAGAAGGTTTAACACCTAGGCTATCACGTGTAGTACATATGATTCAGAAGATAAAAAATGGTGAATATGTTGATTTAAAAGAAAATAAAATGTCTAAAATATTTAATCCAGGTAATCCTATCTTGATTAAAAATAGGCTGAACTGTCTTGAGTCTGATGATAAATTTGTTGAAGGTGTGATGCGTGATACTTCAAATTATTCGGAAATTGTACAGGAAGAAGCTTTAGAAATATTTGCTAGAAAAACGGACTTTGTTAAGGCCCGTAAATATGCAAAAGTTTTTGATATTAAAAACTTTATAGTTATGTTAAAGAGAGTAACACAACAAGATGACTTAGGATTAAATACTGATATACTTGTTGAGTTTATCTCTGTCTTGGAGCTTAAATGTGAAGACTATATTCAGGTAGCCATGGTTACAAAGAAATATTTTAAACCAGAAGAAAACCTTATTCTTTTCAGAGGCTTTCAAAGCAAAAATGAAAAAGCACAAAATGCTTACTTGTATTTACTTTTTGAGTATGAGTTACTTGAACAGGCTTCTGTGTATCTTGATGAGCAAGATGAAAATGAATTTATGAAGTTTAGAGCCCTGTACACGCTTAAAAAAGAGCATGGTAAATTTAAACTTGAAGATATTATAGATGTAAAATCTATCTGCAGCGAACAGAGATTTTACTAACACGAACGCTATGAAATTATTACTGTGGCATCCTTAGATTTTTCCAAACCCCTTTATGCTTTAGCCCCTTTAGCAGGATTTACTGACCTTCCTTTCCGTTGTGTTGTTAAAAAATTTGGTGTAGACTTGACTATTTCAGAAATGATTAGCTCAAATGCACTTATCTATAATTCTAAAAAAACATACAAAATGCTTGAACGTGCACCTATAGAAAATCTTTATAGCATACAGATAGCAGGTTCAGATTTAGAAGTCATCAAACGAGCAGTAGAAATCATAAATGAGAGAAAAGATGTAATGGGTATAGACCTGAACTGTGGTTGTCCTGCACCTAAGGTGGTAAACAACCTTCAAGGTTCTTCTTTACTCACAGACTTACCCCAAATGGCTAAAGTCATTGAAACCATAAAAAAATACTCAAACAAAGAATATACCTCCGTAAAATTTCGTTTAGGGTTTAATGAAAAAAACCATGTAGCCATAGCTAAACTTTGTGAAGAAGCAGGAGCCGACTATATTGCAGTACACGGTCGTACAAGAGCAGGACGTTACAAAGCAGCAGTAGACTATGATGCCTTAGCTGAAATAAAAAAATATATAAACATACCAATGTTTGCCAATGGTGATATAGACACAGCCCAAAAAGCAAAATGGGTACAAGAATATACAGGAGCTGAAGGTGTGATGATAGGGCGTGCTGCCATAGGAAAACCTTGGATATTTAAACAAATTAAAGAAGGGATGAATGAGCCTACATCAGAACTCATCAAAGAGGTAGTCTTGGAGCATTTTGACCAGATGATAGCCCATTACGATGACTATGGAGCGATTATTTTTAGAAAAAATCTACATTCTTACTCTAAAGCAGGGTACGAAGGTGCTTCTGTATTTAGAAACAAAGTGAATAATATAGAAAACCCTAGTGAGATGAGAAAAGTCATAGAGACTTTTTTTTCTCAAAACTTTATAGACCCCTTGACATAAGTAGAATAGATTATTATTAGAATTTATATGAAATACCAAGATTCCAAGAAGAAAGAGTTGTTTGTGAGAAGCTTGTACTTTCTCCAAGGTCTGTGTAGTCTACAAAAAGACCAAGACTTTGGGTGACATTAAATTTTGCACCAGCACCCCATGTGAAGAGAGCATCATCACTATTTCCTCCACCAAGAATGTTATTGACTGTATAGTCATTGAATGCTACACCAACTAAACCATACACAGTTATGACACCAAGGTTGTACTGTGGTTTTGCATAAAATGTTAAACTTTCTGCTTTGTATTCTATAGGTAGCTTAGCAAGCTCATACTGAAAGGCAATGGCAGAGATATTATAGTAGTATCTACTCTCTACTGCAAAATAATTATTAAAATCATATCCAGCAAGAAGAATTAGACTATCAGTTGACTTATCAAGTTTCTTATTAATATCATCGCTAAGCGTATCAATGGTTAAGTCAATGTTTGTAGAAGCATACCCTAGACCCAAGTAGATACCATTGTTGTCAGCCATAAGTAGAGACCCACTTCCAAAAGTAAAAGTTGCAAGCATAGGTAATAGTATTTTTTTCATAATTATTCTTTCATATATTTTTCTTTTCATGTATTGTAACAAATCAATAGTAAATAGAATACATAAATCCTAAAAAACACATCTATAGTGTAAGTAAAAAAAGAATTTCCATAAAATTACACATTTTCACGAAATACTATT
>CAYXTZ010000093.1:0-5983 GCA_964468535.1 uncultured Sulfurovum sp. | reverse complement strand
CTATCTTAGCAAAAGCTGCTTTACCCATGATACGTACAAACTTGATGCGTCCTGTAAGGGCGTAAGACTTGGTTTTGTCTTGTTTCATCTCACCTTCATTTACTACTAGGTCATGCACATAGCTACATTCATTTAAAAATGTCGCAGAAGGTGTACCTTTTTTGATTTGGTTGGGGTAGGGATTGATGCCCCTTTCTCTGAGAGCTTGGGTTTTTTTAATACGTTCTTGTATGTATTGGTTGTTAAATATCAAAGGGGATTCCTGTTGTTTTATTCTTGACAGTTTTCACAAAGACCAACGATTTTCATAGTATGGTCTGTCATCAGAAAGTTAAACTTTTTAGCAATTTCTTCTTGTTTGGCTTCAATCACTTTGTCAAAAAACTCAATGATTTCGCCACATTGGGTACAAATGAGATGGTCATGGTGTTTTTTTAGCCCTAATTCATACTTTTTGCCCTGTACCCCAAATGATATAGATGAGGCAATATGAGAGGTTTCTAGTAAAGAGAGCGTGCGGTAAATAGTCGCAATACCTATGTTGATATCTGGGTTTTCTTGTTTTAGTTGAGTATAAATCTCTTCAGGCGTAAAATGTTCATCATTGTCATAAAGAAACCTTAAAACAAGCTCTCTTTGTTTCGTAAACTTCAAGGTGTTTTCTTTTAAGATAGCTTGAAATTTTTCTAAAAGAAGAGGATATTCAATCATAGGTATTCCTTAGTGTTGAGTTGTATTATTATCAATGATAGTAAGATTATTTTCTATCTTTTCATTGGTCTTTGTGTTATTTGTATCTACTGTAGTCATGCGAAATGCGGATGTATCTAGATTAATAAGGTATGAACCCGTTTCTTTAAGATAAGGATAGA
The DNA here is from genome assembly GCA_964468535.1 of uncultured Sulfurovum sp. Lineage (GTDB taxonomy): Bacteria > Campylobacterota > Campylobacteria > Campylobacterales > Sulfurovaceae > Sulfurovum. The sequence continues at coordinate 5,111 of CAYXTZ010000093.1, read as the reverse complement.
GTATAGAATCTTTTACATATTTTTCTAAATTGTCTTTGATGAGAGTGACGTTGGAAAGTGCAGTAACAATAAGAGCAAATATAAGAAAATATTTACCTCCCCCAGCAATGAAACCAAAAAGACGGTTTAAAAATCCTAAACCACTTTGGTTAGTAAGTTTAGAAAAGATTGAGCCGAGGATAGTAGCTCCAAGCCAAATAAGTATAAGGATGGCTAAAAACCCTATGAGTATCAACAGCGATTCATTTTCCAACTGAAAAAAGTTTTTTTCGATGAATACTGCGGCATCTGGAGCAAGTCGTGATGCGAAGTATACCCCAACAACAAGACCTAACAGCCCAAATACCTCTTTGATAAACCCTTCCATAAACCCTTTAATCCCTAAGATAAGTACGATTGCTGCAATGCTGACATCAAAGTAATTGAAATCCATCATTGAAAAATTTTCCATTATTCTTATTCTCCCTACGCTATATTTTTGTTATTGTATCTATATATATGTCTAAAAATGCTTTATAAGCATGTTTATTTTGTAAGAGCTCTTGATACTTCATCTGCTTTATTTGCATACTGTAAGGCGATATCACGGCTTATTTTCCCCTCTGCGACAAATTTGACTAAGGCTTGGGTTTGAGTTTGCATACCTGAGTCACCTTGACCTAGTTGCATTTGTGAGTAAATTTGGTGGACTTTATCTTCACGTATAAGGTTTGAGATAGCATGATTGGTGATGAGTATCTCTGAAGCTGCAACACGACCACCACCTAATTTAGGTAAAAGTGCTTGGGCGATGACTGCTACGAGTGATGAAGATATCATTGCCCTAATTTGAGGCTGTTCATCTCCTGAAAATACATCTATAATACGGTTAATAGTACCCGCAGCTGAAGAGGTGTGAAGTGTAGCAAATACAAGGTGACCTGTCTCTGCCGCTGTGAGTCCTGCTTCTATGGTTTCTTTATCTCTCATCTCCCCGATGAGTATGATGTCGGGGTCTTGACGCATTGCAAACTTAAGTGCCGTGGAAAAAGACTTAGTATCTTCGCCTACACCTCTGTGAGAAAAGACACACTTTTTGTTTTGGTGTATGAACTCCACAGGGTCTTCAACCGTGACCACGTGCTTTTGTTCTGTGAGATTGATTTCATTTAGCATGGCTGCTAGGGTAGTTGATTTACCAGAACCCGTAGGGCCAGTGACTAAAATGAGTCCTTTTTCTCTTTTTATGAGTGATTTGTAAATGGAGGGTGCATTTAAGTCATCCAGGGAAGGAATATCAATAGGAATAATCCTAAATGCAGCCGCAGTATCTCCTAGTGTTTTATAGTAGTTTGCTCTAAATCGTCCAATGCCAGGGATAAGCAATGCGAAGTCAAGTTCATCATGCTCTTCAAAGTGTTTTTTCTGTTTCTCTGTGATGAGTGAATAACACATTTCCTCAATATCCTCACCAACCATCTTAGGAAGGTTCACAGGTTTAAGTACGCCATCAAGTCTGATTTGTGGTTCAGACCTAGAGACTAAGTGCAAGTCAGATGCACCATGTGTCACAACGCTCTGAAGTAGTTTTTTTATGTCAAAAGCAGCCATGCTTATCCTTTTTGTTTTATTTTCGTTTATTATATAAAAATATATTATAACGAAAGTATAATATTATTCTATAATAGCAGGAACAATGAAGAAGTCATCAGAGCCTTTTGGTGCATTTTTTAAAATATTTTGAGCAATATCTGTAGACTCTCTTGGTTTATCTTCACGTAAAGGTGTACCCCCATCAAGTGTAGAAAAAGAGGCTGATAGGCTATCTGTATTTAGTTCATTTAGGTTTTCTATGTAGTTAAGTATGCCTGTAAGTTGGGCTTTTACTTCTTCTTTTTTACTCTCATCTATACGCAGGTGAGAAAGTTTTTCTAGCTTTGCTAAGACAGTATCGTCGATTTGCATTTTTATCCTTAACGATAATTTTTCCTATTATATATTAATTTTGTTTAGATATAAATTGACTATAATTATCTTAATAATCTTAACGTCAGGGAGAAAAACTTGCAAACACTATTAAATCAACATGATATAAATTCTGAAGAACTTGAGATACTTATTGAGGCAAGAGATGAAGGTAAAGCTATATTTTTACTTATAGATGTGAGGGAAGATATGGAGTTTAATGCGGGACATGTAAAAGGTGTAGATATGCTTAAGCCTACTAGTACCTTTAATCTGTGGGCACATAACCTTTTGACTGAAAATAAAAATACAACATTAATATTTACTTGTCGTACAGGTTCTAGGTCTGCTCAGGTACAGAATGCATTTATCCAGCATGGGCATAAAAGTGTTATTAACCATTATGGTGGTATTGTCACTTATTATGGTGAAGTCGAAAAGTAATGATGTTGAAGATATTATTTCTACACGGTTTTTCTTCTTGTGGCAGAGGTAATAAATCTAAAATGCTAAAGGCTTATTTTGGCGAAGGAGGGGTTGTTGCTCAAAACCTTCCTTACTCTCCTCTTGAAGCCATAGCGACACTTGAAAAACTCATTGAGTCTGAAAATATAGATTTATTGGTCGGTTCATCATTGGGTGGATTTTATGCTACGTATTTAGCAGAAAAGTATAGACTTAAAGCAGTACTTCTTAACCCTTCTACTCAACCTTGGAAAACATTGGCACCTTATGTGGGAGAGCAAAAACGTTTTTGTGATGATGCACCTTTTAAATTTAAGAAACCTTACCTCAAAGAGATGAAAAGCTTAAAGGTTTTACCTCTAAAAGGCAGGTATTTGGTACTTTTGCAAAGTGATGATGAACTCTTGGATTATACTAAAGCACAATCCTTCTATAATACACACAATGTTATCGTTGAATACGGTGGTAATCACCGCTTTGAAAATATAGATATTTATATGTCTATGATACGAAAATTTAGAAAACTAGGAACACTATGAATGTTGTAGATCTTTTGTTAAAACTTTTAAGCTGTAAGTCATTGACTCCTGATGATGATGGATCTTTACAATTTATAGAAGAATATCTCGATGGCTATGAAGCATTGTATGTCAATAAAGAGGGAGTAAAGAATCTTTTTTTGTCTAAAAAATTCTCTGAAGGAGAACATCTATGTTTCGCAGGACATGTAGATGTAGTGCCTGCTGGTGATAACTGGGATACCAATCCTTTTGTGCCTGTCATCAAAGAGGGAAATATCTATGGACGTGGTGCGCAAGACATGAAGTCAGGAGTTGCCGCATTTGTACAAACCTGTAAAGAAGTAGAAAATTTTAATGGCACACTTTCTATACTGCTGACTTCCGATGAAGAAGGTGAGGCAAAGTATGGCACGGTGATTATGCTTGAGCACCTGAGAGAGCAGGGTATGTTACCTGACTATTGTATTGTTGTCGAACCTACTTGTGAGACAACATTTGGTGATGCCATTAAGATAGGTAGACGAGGGTCTATCAACGGGTACTTAACCATACAAGGCAAACAAGGTCATGCAGCTTACCCTGAAAAAGCCATCAACCCCGTACATCAGATAGCCCCTATACTAGAAAAAATAGCAGGGGTAAATCTAGACAATGGTGATGATGATTTCGCACCCTCCCAAATGGTCATTACGGATATACGTGGGGGAATGGAAGTGACCAATGTCACACCTGGGTCTTTGAAGCTTATGTTTAACGTGCGTAACTCCACAAAAACCACACAAGATGAAGTTAGACTACATATTGATAGCTGCTTTAAAGACTTAGACTATAGCTTGGAGCTCACACAAGGTTCATACCCTTTTGTGACAACAAGAGGCTCTAAAGTAGTTGAAAAACTTGCACAAAGCATCCAAAGCATAACAGCCGTGAAGACGAAACTCTCTACCGCGGGAGGTACAAGTGACGCTCGTTTTATGGGAGCTTTTGGCATAGATGTTGTTGAGTTTGGTGTAATCAATGATACCATACACGCACCCAATGAACGTACTTCTATCGTAGAAGTTGAAAAGCTTTGTGAAGTTTTTAAAGACATGGTTAAACATTTTAATTAAATAAAGGATGCATATGGAAGCAGATAAAATGGTTGTAGAAAAAAATATTGCTTGCTTTAATGTAGAAGATTTTATTTTTTATATTAATGCTGTAGAGAAAAAGACGAAATAATGCTAAACAGATGAAAAGTAGACCACATTTAAAAGAGTATGTGATGGCAAGACTAGTTACGCTTGCGGTGGCTCTTTTTATAGTTTTTTCTATCTTACTCACAGTATTAGTAAAAGATAGCACCATAGTATTTACAGCTGTTGCACTGATAGCTTTGTCTTTTTCATTGTTTATTTATTTGGTGTATCGTGGTGCTGCTCGTATGCAAAAAGAATTGACTACTATCAATAAATATCTTTCTAATATTGATAAAATAGATAAAATCCAATATAAAGCACACTTCTTCACGCAAGAGTTTGAAGAGATAAATGAAAATCTCATTAAAGTACTTAAAGCGTCTAAAAAACGTGAAGATGTAAAACAACGCTACAATGCAAAATTAAAACTCAAAAACCGCCAACGCGGAGATATGATTTCTGCCATAGCCCATGAATTTAGAAACCCTATTGCTTCTATCATGGGGTATGCACAAACATTAGAAGATGATAAAGATATACCCACAAACTTACAAGAAAGATTTTTAGGAAAAATATATAACAATGGCACAAAAATAGAAGCACTTTTAAGCCGTTTAATCTTATGGAATAAATTTGAAAGTGCTGAGGCAACTTTGCATCCTACTTCTTTTGACCTTTACAGTTTAGTTAAAGAAGTGAAGACAACACTCGAAGAGAAATATCCAACAAGAAATATATATATTGAAGCCCAAAGCTATGTTATTGAAGCAGATCGTACACTCTTAGATATTGTTTTGAAAAATTTGATTGAAAATGCTTTAAAGTATTCTAAAGATGCGATAATTGTTCGCATAAAAGATGGAAATGTATCAGTGATAGATAGAGGTACGGGTATATCTTCTTCGGATATAGCTAAGGTAACTAAAAAGTTTTATCGTTCTAGTACACATACTTGGGACAATTCCATGGGATTAGGTTTGTCCATCGTAAAAAGTATTCT
>CAYXTZ010000092.1:0-6049 GCA_964468535.1 uncultured Sulfurovum sp. | reverse complement strand
TAGTTATGATAGGACTTTTAAGTACCTATTCTCATGCAGTGATGCCATCACAAAATGTAGAAAATTTTGTTAAACGTTTTTACGTAGAGGTTTTGGGACGTACAGCTGAACCACTAGGGTTGAATGACTGGACAAACAGACTGACAACACAAGTAAGTGCAGCGTCAGATGTAGCCACAGGGTTTGTATTTTCAGATGAATATGGAGGAAAAGAGACAACAGATGCAGACTTTGTAAACACACTGTATAGTGCTTTTTTTGGAAGACCTGCAGACACAGGCGGTTTTGATGGATGGATAGCAGAACTTAACGCAGGCACATCAAGAGAAGATGTACTCAATGGGTTTTTGTACTCAGCTGAGTTTGACACACTTGCAAAAGCAGCAGGTATCAAAACCATACCAGATGGACAAGGAAGTGCCGCAGGCGGTAGTGCAGAAGATTTTGTAAAAAGATTTTACTCTGAAGTTCTAGGACGTACAGCAGATGAAGCAGGACTAAACGACTGGACTAGAAAACTTTATACCAAAGAGGCAACAGGTTCAGACATCGCCATAGGCTTTACCTCTTCAGCAGAGTTTATTTCTAAGCCCATAACAAATTTAAAATTTGTGAACATCATGTACAAAGCATTTTTTAACAGAACAGGTGATGAAGGTGGCGTAACTGGTTGGCTAGGACAACTAGAAGGTGGTACATCAAGAGCAGCTGTGGTCAATGGCTTTTTACACTCTGAAGAGTTTATAAACCTTTGTAATGCCTACGGCATCATAGCTTTTGAAGGTGCACCGAAGTATGTTTTAGTGAAGTCCATGTACATTTCTCCTTATGAAAATAGTACATATGACTATGATAGAAATACCACTTTGACCTATGATGACCGTGGTAATTTAGCTACAAGGAGAAGTACATTCATTCGTCCTACACCTACACCGATGCCAGTAGATGAAACTACTACCTATACGTATGATGATAAAGACAATGTTGTAAAAATAGAGTCTCCAACATACACAGTAACTTATACATATAATGCTGAGGGAAAAAACCTTACATACAATAGTTCATACAGTTCAGCTGATGGTTCTGACACGTCAGAAAGTGCAGATGTTTATACTTATCATGCCAATGGACAGGTCGCTACAGCGTATTATGAATATACATTTAGCTATACAGGAAGTTCATATACCTATATAAATGATTATACATATGATGAAAATGGGAAGCTTACCTCTGAGTCGGAGACCAATGATGGCGTAACACATACAGCAGTCTATACCATAGGTGCTAACGGAGAGCCTGCAACTGTCAGCATAGATGGTGGACAGTCGTACGCGTATGAATATGACGGAGCCAACCGTATTACAACAAAACCTGTGGCTTCGCTTTATGGTGATACTTCTGTAGATGTGTATCACTATACCTACAACGCACAAGGTAAAAAAGCGACACGTACCCTAATAAATGATGATGGAACAAATAGAGAGACATTTGAATATGATGCAAATGCAAACCTTATTAAAGAGATATATGACTATCAAAGTGATAATTACAGTTTTAGCTATACAAGTCTTTATGACAGTTTAGGAAATGAAACTGCATACATAGATGGGGATGGAACGTATGCATCGCTTACTGCGTTTGATCCACGTGGACAACAAGTACTGTATAAAAGTTTCAGTAATGGCTTAAATGCAGAACCAACGTCTGCTACGTATAGGTCTACTACCCATGACGCACATAACAATCTTTTAACAAGAACTGTTGATGATAAGGTGACACTCACTCAGGAGTGGATGAAAATTCCATAACATATGTTAACAAGTATGTCTTTTGCCTAGTGCAGGAGACATGCAGTGTATAGATGTTACTTTAGGTTTTGGGACTAAACTAGTTTAGTCCCTATTTTAAAAATAAAGTTGTGTCTATCATATATCAATATAAATAGGTAAAGTTTACACGCTGGTATGTGAGATATGAACACTTAAGGTATCATTTTTCTTAATAGGGGCAGTTATTTTAGCTGTCTCCACACAAAACATCTTCAAATAATCATCTTTTCTCATGTCCTCTAGTTTTGAAGATGTCTCTTTCCACGGGTTCCATACGACAATGTCACTATATCCCTCATGCAATAATGTAATTTTTCTTTTCTCAGATACAACTTTAGTAGTAGATAGACTTTGAGTATAAACCCTGTCTACTTCTTTTGTAATGTTTAAATGTTCTGTGCTTAGTGTTTCTTTATGATTTTGAAGAGCATCTTTGTAGGTATTGCCTAAGCCATATATATACTCCTCTTTAATATCTTGACTACTTAGGTAGGTATGTAATGCACCAGTGGTCTCAACATAACACGAGACTAGCAAAGAGATAGAAAGTGTCTTGCCCAATACTATGGTAAGGGTAAGTAAAAAAGCGTGAGGAAAGAGCTTGTGTGTTGTTGGAGTATTTTTAAGTGTAAAAACAAGTGTAACACACTCTTTAGCTTCTTCTTTTTTATCTAAATCCCACACTTGGAGTCTTGCAAACCCATGTGAAGGTGCTTTAACTTTTCCAAACCAAGGCCAACAGATAGGTATACCACCTCGAAAAGCTTTACCCACTTTAAAATGAGAGAGTGAAGAACTCCAAAGTACACCCTCTTCGTGTTTAGGTTGCCACTGCAGTAGTTGCGCCCCTTGTAATGAAATTATAGCATTACAGTTGAGGTGCCGTATGTGTATAAAATTACCATCTTTTATCTCTATGGACATTATTTGGCGTTATACATATCTTCTAAAGTGTCAACAAATACTTTTTGCTTTACATCTCCAAGAAGTTCAGTCAACCTCTCAGTAGAGCCCGTAAGAGATTTTATCTCATCTTTTCGTACAAAGGTAGGGTTGACTTCTAACTTAATGTTGTATCCTGCTATGGTATTCATACTATCTATGACATCAAGGAGTTTTATGCCTCTGCTTGATGCCATGTTGACAACTTCAGACTTAATATCGCTAAGCAATAATCTATAATAAATATCGCAAACATAAGAAACATCGTTAAATTCACGTTGCACATCTAGGTTACCTAACTCGATAGTCTCTTTGTTATCTTTAAAGTGGTTCACTATCTTAGGAATGAGAAAATGTTCTGCCTGTCCCACGCCCGTGTAGTTAAAAGGACGAGTAATGATAATGTCAAAGTATTTAAAATAGTTGGCTGTCATATGCTCCATAGCAAGCTTACTAATGCCATAATGGTTTACAGGTTTAGGACACATAGACTCATCAAGTATCGCTTTGCCTTGGTTACCATACACTGTGGCACTACTTACTACTATAACTTTTTGAGGGCTTAGCTTAGCTTCCACAAGAGAAGATAAAATATTTTCTGTACCCAAGACATTTACATCATAAATCAAAGAAGTATTACTCTCACCCACAAAAGAAATAGCCGCAATATGTACCACATAGTCAGGCTGTATGTTTTTCATGACATTTTTTATCTCAGTTTTATGCGTGATATCGCATTGAAAATGGTTTTTTGCTTTTGGTGTATCTATAACCGTACCAAAAACCTTAAACCCTTGTCCTATGAGATATTTCTCTAAGTGTACTCCAGTAAAACCGTTTATCCCCGTAATGAGGACCTTGTTAAAATGAGAATCCAGCTTCATTGCGTCTCATATCTGCTTTTACCATCATGTCACATAGCTCTTCTAATGTTGTTTTAGGTTCCCATCCTAGTACCTCTTTTGCTTTACTTGGGTCACCTATGAGTAAGTCTACTTCAGCAGGTCTATAAAACTTAGGATTTACTTTTACTACAGTGTCACCTGTCGCTTTATTGACAGCTATCTCATCTTCAGCAGTACCTTGAAACTCTAATTCAATGTTTGCCGCTTTAAATGCCATGGTCACAAAGTCACGTACTGTTTCCGTACGGTTGGTTGCCAGCACAAAGGTGTCAGGTTTGTCAGCTTGCAGCATAAGGTACATACCTTCTATGTAATCTTTTGCAAAACCCCAGTCTCTTTTTGCATCCATATTTCCAAGTTCAAGTGTGTCTAGCGTACCTAGTTTTATTTTAGCCACTGCATCAGTGATTTTACGTGTAACAAACTCAAGTCCACGTAGTGGTGATTCATGGTTAAATAGTATGCCACTAGAAGCAAACATGCCATAAGATTCTCTATAGTTTACTACCATCCAGTGTGCATACATCTTAGCTGCACCATAAGGACTTCTTGGCCAAAATGGAGTGGTTTCTTTTTGAGGTACCTCTTGTACATCTCCGAACATTTCAGAGGTGCTTGCTTGATAAAACTTTATTTTAGGATTTACGATGCGAATAGCTTCAAGTAAATGCACGCAACCAAGACCTGTGATATGAGCAGTAGCAAGAGGCTGGTCAAAAGAGACACCCACAAAACTTTGTGCAGCAAGGTTGTAGATTTCATCGGGTTGAATCTTAGCTACTATATGTACTGAGTTTGCTTGGTCTGTTAAATCATATTCTACTAGGTGAAGATTTTCATGGTTTTGTATACCAAGTTCTTCTATGCGCCAAAAATTTACCGATGATGTTCTTCTGTATGTCCCGTATACTTCATAGTTTTTTCCTAAAAGAAATTCCGCTAAATAGGCTGCATCTTGCCCTGTTATCCCTGTTACAATTGCTTTTTTCATCATTTTCCTCTTAGATATAAATTCTTAGTATTTTAGCTAAATTGTAATTATAGTGAGGTTGTGAAATGAACATTCACAGACACACGAAGACCATTAGATATTATTTGACAATAATAGCACGATAGGTCTGACTTAAATTAATAAATATTTTTTCTTAATGTATTTTGAATTTTTAAACTGTTACTGTACTGCCACAATCCCATAAGCTTGCGTCAGTGCAGCAAACTCATCTGAAAATAAGAAACCATCAAGTACCGCATATCTTGAAGTACCACTATTTAATGCATTTAACCATCCAGTAAGCCCTCCACTATCTGCTTCGCGTCCAAAAAATGCTTTGTAAAGTGTTCTAACATAAGATTCATTGCTTTTTGTATCGATACCATATTCATCTGAAAATATAAAACCTCTTGCTATATCAGCTCCTGCACTTTCTCCTGAAATCAACCTATTCTTCCAGTCTTCCAATCCTGCACTATCAGCATCTCTTCCTAATATTTCTGTATAAAAACGTTGTACAAATGCTTCAATATCCCCATTTGAAGTTACTTCTTTTATAGGTTTAATATTATATGATTTACTTAAATTTGTAAATTCCTGTGAATATAGAAACCCATCAAGAACATCAAATCTACTTGTACCTGCACTTAGTTTGCTAAGCCAACCATCTAGGCCACTAGTGTCAGGGTCTCTATTGAAAAATGCTTTATAAAGTGTAGTAAGATAACTGATATCATCTTTAGAATCTATATTATATTCAGATGAAAATATAAAACCTCTAGCGATATCTGCTCCACCATAACTTCCCGTAACTAGTTTTTCTGTCCAGTCATTAAGACCAGAGGCATCTGCTACGCGACCCAATACTTCTTGGTAAAACCTAGAAACAAAAGCTTGTACATTTGTGTTTGAACCAATGTACTGGTATTTACCAATACGAGCATTTGTATTGCTTCCTGTTAAAATCCATCTGTAGACCACTGCTTGGTCTTTAGAAGGGGTAGTTCCGCCACTAATCAAATCTAGGACACCATTGTTATCTATATCTTTAATAGCAGGAGTTCCTTTATAAAATTGATTTATCATTGAGAGTGGAGCATTAACCCTAATACCACTACTGTCAAGTATGGTGATTTGTGCACCAGAAGTATAGACTATTTCAAGTTTTCCATTATTGTTAATGTCTACGGCTATAGGAGAAGAGAAAATAGCATTACTGTCTATGCGTGTTGAAAAGATTTCATTTCCTTGATTATCCCAGGCATAGACATATCCCTCTAATGTTGCAGCAACAATATCAAGTTTTCCATCGTTTGTTATATCTGCAATAAGTGGTGTTGCAAATGTTTTACCAATGGTTGTGAGTTTAAATTTTGGGGAAC
>CAYXTZ010000091.1:0-6233 GCA_964468535.1 uncultured Sulfurovum sp. | reverse complement strand
TAGGTTTTTGTGCTTGTTGGCTTTGAATGATTTCAGCTACTTTTGGACTGTCGATGACAATCGCAGGAGAAAGCTCAGGAATACCTTCAGGTTTTAAGTAATCAAGCTCTACAAGTATGTCTAGCGTGTGTCTAAACGTGGGTACTGCAGATTTTGATGCAAAGTAGTGGCGGTATTTTTTAGCACGGATTACTAGTACTCCTATGGTATATTTGTTTCCCTCTGAATCATTTGCAAAACCATAAAAACTACTATGGTACTCTCTTACATAGCGTCCGTTTTTTGCAATGTGGGCAGTACCCGTTTTACCACCTACTTCAAGCCCAGGGTACTGTGCTTTCTTGCCTGTACCACTCTGGACTACCTCTATGAGGATATCTTTCATTTGATTTGCAGTTTTTTTACTTACGGCTTGGCTATTTCCTACGGTGGGAGGAAGTTTATATATCTTACCTTTTACGTCTTTTAGGTAATTTACTAGGCGTGGTGTCATAGCCAAGCCATCGTTGTTAAATGCAGAGTAAGCTTTAAGTAGTTGTGCCTGTGTCATCATCATCCCGTAGCCATAAGAAGTGTTTGCTTTGTGTAGTTTATGATTTAGTTTATGGACAGGTTTTAACGCACCTGGTAAGTCACGTGAAAGGTCGATGCCCGAGGCTTTAGCCACACCAAATTTAAGTAGACCCTCTCTAAACTCTTTTCCCGTGAGTCTCCATGCAATTTGAGAAGTACCCACATTTGATGACTGTACAACGATATCACTAACATTGAGTGATTCATATTTGTGGTCATCTGTAATCCAAGCACGTTTTCCTATTTGTAAGCGACCATTGTATAGGTTGAATACTGTGTCAGGAGTGACAACTTTTTTTTCTAAGGCAATGGAAACAGTAAGTGGTTTTAAAACAGAACCAGCTTCGTGAGGATACTCGGTAAATTTAGGTACAAGTGCAGCAATATCTTCTTGTCTTATATGTGAAGGGTCGTAACGTCTACTTGTTGCCATCGAAAGTACTTTTCCCGTTTGGCTTTCCATCACACTCACGATGACTTCATCTGCATCGATACTTATTTTCATCTGGTCGGTCATAAATTCTATGCGTCTTTGCAAGGCTAAAGAAATGTTTAGGTGTAAGTCTAATCCGTCTATGCGAGGGAGTATTTTGGTATTTTGGTCATGGATTAACGCACCTACTACATCACGTTTCCCACGTATAAATCCATCTTGTTTTTTTGTAATATGTTTGTTATAGGCACGTTCAAGACCTTTTTTACCAGAGGGGCGTGTGTATCGCCCATCACTTTTATCACCTACATAACCTAGAATGGGACTTAGCACATCATGGAGGGGGAAGCGTCTGCTTTCACCGTTTTCTATGATGTCTAGTCCGTAAACTACCTCGATGCCATTACTGTTTTTGATGGAACGAAAAACATCCAGCTTTCTTAGCTTATAGGAGAGAGATTTAAGTTGCATGGCAGAGCGAGGGTTAATCGTCTTAGAGAGGATAATATTTCCTCTTATTTCTTTGCCTTTACGGTTTTTAAACTTCTCTAAAATATCTTTTTCAGCTATGCCTGAGTAGATAGAAAATAGTTTTATAAAGAGTGGTTTTTTATTTGGGTTTATACTTGACCCACGTATGACTGCTTGGTAGGTTTTTTGTGAGTCGGAAAGTGTATATCCATCTGCTGAAATGATAGCCCCACGAAAGGAACGGTCGTGAATGGTAGAGGTATTGCTAGGGACTCGTCTATCGGAGGTAATAGTTTTAAGTATGGAAAATAAAAATAAACTCATCGCCAAGAAGATAAGCATATACAGAAAAAAGATTTTATTTTTTCTGTTAAGCATGGCTTGGTTTTTGATATTTTTATTCATAATTTCCCTAATTGAACCCGTATTTTATACAAATTTATCTATAAACTGGGTAAAATACTATTTAATATAAAGGGATTAAGATATTATGATAGATAAAGTACTTTTAGCAGGGGTTATGACACTTTTGACACTGTCATTGGTGATGAGTTATTCTCTCTCTGCATATACCGTACTACACTTTGAATACGGTAATTTTCACTTCTTTATGCGACAGGGTATCTTTGTGTTTTTGGGCTTATTTGTGATGGTGTTTTTAAGCAAACTCAACCCAGACAAGTGGCTTGTTCCTGTAGGACTTTCCCTTTTTATCCTCTTCTTTTTAGCGATGATTTCTATGCAGTTTTTACCTTCATCTTTGGTGCATGCAGTAGGAGGGGCTAAACGCTGGATACGTCTAGGTTCAATTTCACTAGCACCCGTAGAGTTTTTTAAAATAGGTTTTGTTTTTTTTATCGCATGGAGTTTTGCACGCAAGCTACTCAACAAAGAAGCGATGTCATTTTGGGAAGAGCTGAAAACTTATGCACCTTACCTGTTTGTTTTTGTGGTAGCTGTTGTAATTATCGCTGTGTTTCAAAAAGATTTAGGACAAGTAGTTGTATTGGGTGCTACGCTTATGGTACTTTTTGTTTTTGCTGGAAGTTCAAAAAAGTTTTTCTTCTCCATCATTTCTTTGGTTTTCACTGCATTTATAGCACTTATATTTTTTGCACCACATCGCATCGCACGTATTAAATCATGGTGGGGAACGGTGCAAGACGGCATCTTGGACATCTTGCCTTTTGAAGCAGTGCAAAATTTACGTGTAGAAGTAGGAAAAGAACCGTACCAAATCTCTAATTCACTCAATGCCATTCATAATGGTGGATTATGGGGGGAGGGTTTGGGTAATGGTCAGTTTAAACTAGGCTACTTGTCTGAAGTACACACAGACTTTATCTTAGCAGGTATCACGGAAGAGCTAGGATTTTTAGGTCTATTGTTTGTGACAGTTATGATGCTTCTCGTTATCTTTCGTATCTTCAAAATAGCCTCTAAGGTACAAAACCCAATGCACTATTTATTTTCCATAGGTGTAGGACTTCTTATCTCAGCATCGTTTATATTAAATGCTTACGGGATAGCAGGGATTACCCCCATTAAAGGTATTGCCGTTCCATTTTTGAGTTATGGAGGGTCACATATCTTGGCTTCATGTGTTGCCATTGGGATGGTACTGATGATTTCTAAAAAAGTACCTAGAAATACTCAAGGCAATATCAAATGAGCATAGAAAATTAGAGAACTCAATATTTCCAAAGTAAATTTTAGAAAAGATTGAAACAATGAATGATGATAATTTTGAAGATATCATACTTTGGGTATATACAAAATTAATTTGGGATTTACTACAAAGCCAAGCTCTGCTATAATCAAAAGCGTATGAGATATGAGGAGATAAGATGGATATGTATACAAAACTATATCAGCATATAGATGAAGCACAAGTGCATATTGATAGATTATTGGTAGTACTTGATGCCTTAGAGAAAATGTATCCATTGGACAATATCAAATTTAAAACACTTAGCCCAGAAGATATGGACAAGTTGGATGTCTTAGCATTTCGCTTTTCTAAACTTCAAGATTTATTGGGTAGTAAAATCTTTAGAGAATATTTATCTGTATTGCAATTTCCAGTGGAAGATAAAAATTTTTTAGAAATTCTAAAAGAACTTGATAAAGAAAAAATAATTGATATAGATATTTGGAGTGAGTTTAGAGGCATTAGAAACAGTATCTCTCATGATTATCCTTTTGAAGATCATGAAAAGTTAGAAGCTGTTAACTATCTTATTAAAAATGTGTACTATCTGATGGACATAACGAAAGAGATAAAGGATAATCTTGAGACTATCAAAGCGAGAGATTGAACTTATAAAAAATAAAGTACAAACTGTTTTTGGTGATGCTATTGTGTATCTGTTTGGGAGTAGAATGAATGACAGAAAAAAAGGCGGAGATATTGATTTGTATATTGTTTCCAATAGCAAAGAGAATTTGTTTAGAAAAAAAATAAGATTAAAAACACTTTTAGAAGATGTACTTTACAAACCTGTAGATATTATTGTCTCAACAAACAAAGAGAGGCTTATTGAAAAAGAAGCAATTAAAGGGATACAAATTATATAGACAAAAAATGATTCTATTTTTCCCTCAATTTCTCATCATCATAACACTTCCTCACACTCTCGTGCTATAGTTTTTAATTAAGTCTCATTTCCAATGTTTTTTAGTATACCTATTTTTATGCAGAATGTTAATTTTAGGTATACTTTTGATTTTAAAAAAAATTATGGCGCTATTTTTATCCTATACCCCGTCTTTATCTTCGTCTCTATAATGTCATAAGGGAGTTTCTTTCTTAGCACCATGATAAGTTGTCTTAGGGGGTAGTTTGTCTTTGTTTTTCCTTCCCAAACATACTCATGTATTTGTTCTGTGCCCACGTAAGTGTTTTTGTACTTCATTAACAATGCACAAAACCTTTTTTCTTTATAGCTTAAATCAAGTAAGATCTTTTTATAGACAAAGGTTTGTAAAGAGAGATCATAAAAGAAATCTTTGTGTACGGGTATCTGTTCTATTTTAGGCAAAGAGAGTAGCTGTTCTATGCGGATATCGAGTTCTTTAAAATGAAAAGGTTTTTTGATGTATTCATTGCAGCCATATTCAAAGGCTGTGGCAAAGTTTTCCACTTCTAAAGAGGCGGTGATGATGACCACTGGTGTATCTAAATCGGTTCTTCTTATCTGTCTGAGTATCTCTAGTCCGTTGATATCTGGCACATTGATGTCAATAACAAAAAGCGTAAAGGTTTGTTTTTCTATTGCCTCCATGGCTTCCATGCCACCATGCACAGAGGTGACCTTAAAGTGTTTAAGGGTAAAAAATTCTGTAAGTGCAGCATTTAGTGCAACGTCATCTTCTAGTAAAAGTACGTGTATGGGTGTTTTCATACTGTAAGTATAGCGGTCTAAGATTAGCTAAGATTAAATCGTGAAGGTGTAGACAAAAATATTGTAGCCCTCCTCTCTTTCTAGATGATACTTAATACTGTTTTTATCACATATGTTTTTTACCATGTGTAGTACTTACCCTCATAGCTTTACTGTAACCATTAAAACACCAGGAGCTAGCTGGGAGATGGAAGCTACGATACTTTCTAAACAAAATACCATAGAGTTCGGTCACGCAGCAGATATTAAAATAGAACGTATAGATGACACTAGCAATAACAATGAAGACCCAAATAACAATAATGGAACTGACCCAACAAACGGAGACTATAGCCCTAACTTTGGAGGAGGAGGTACCTTTTTGATTGTACCTAGTGTGGCTCCTGAATGCCCACCAGTCATAGAAACCCCAAGTCCTATTGCCCCAAGACCTATTGTCTTTCCTAGTAGGGGTTCTGGTTCTTGGCGTTGGAGTGGCGGTATTATATATGAATTTTGACAAATTTACCCCAAAAGTGCCAAATCTGACAGAGAAGTTACATGGGTCTGCTATACTATGGGTAAGAGAAACAGATATGAAGAAAATATAAATCTAAAATATAAGGGAAAAAACATGAAAGCACCAAACAAACTACTAAACCTACTACTAGCAAGCACAGTTATATTTATACTAAGTGCATGTGATACTAAGACAACAGAAGAAGAGACTAACACTACTTCTTTGTCAAACCCTACAACACAAACTACTGATGATGTAGTAGCAGGTGGAGAGGTTGCATCTACTGGAGGAACAACTACTCCAAATGGGGCTTCTAGTACCGATACAGCAAATACTTCAGATGCTAGTAATGACAGTAGCACAGGAGATAGTGATGATAGTACCACAAGTGGAACAGATGACAATGTATCTACTGGTGCTAATGATGACAACACAAGCACCACCCCAACAATAACCCTAAACTCACTAACTCTCACCATAGACAAAACATCTCTAAACAAAGATGACACAACACCCATAAAAGTAATGGCTACATACTCAGACAACACAAGTAAAGAACTCACAGACAATGTAGAGTGGATAGTAACACCAAGTGATGCCATACAAGTAAGTAACGCTACGCTTACAGCACTTAAAGACAAAGCCACAAGCATACAAGCTAAAGTAGGTACTATTCTTTCAAACCAAGTAAACCTGAACATCATATGGGTAGTAAACGGACACACTCTGCCACCTGAGCCAGACAAGACACTTAACGACTCTACGCTTTTAGGTATTGATGTGAATGATAATGGGGTGAGGGATGATGTGGAGAGGTGGATATATGAGGAGTATAAGGATAAGCATCCTATAC
>CAYXTZ010000090.1:0-6297 GCA_964468535.1 uncultured Sulfurovum sp. | reverse complement strand
AGTCATCGCTTCTATCTTTGAAGCAGCTGGAGCTTTGATAGCTGGTGGTGATGTGGTAGGGACTATCAAAAAAGGCATCATAGACCCTGCTGCTTTTGGTGGAGACCCGATGATATTTGTCTATGCAATGTCCTCAGCACTCTTAGCAGCTGCACTTTGGCTCAATCTTGCTACATGGCTCAGAGCCCCAGTTTCGACTACGCACTCTATAGTAGGTGGTGTACTTGGTGGAGGCATAGCTGCTGGTGGGTTTGCCATCGTTTCTTGGGGCACTATGGGCAAGATAGCTGCTTCATGGGTCATCTCGCCTGTACTTGGTGGAATAATAGCGGCTATTTTCCTTTATATTATAAAATCGCAAATCATGTACAAAGAAGATAGGCTTGCAGCCGCAAAAAAAATAGTCCCTATACTCGTTGCAGTCATGGCAGCAGCTTTCATCACATACCTTACGCTCAAAGGTCTTAAAAAAGTCTGGCCTGTGATAGTTGAAGTATTATCATTTTTACCACAGACTAAAAAACCTTCATTTTTAGTGGCACTTCTCTTTGGTGCCATTGGTGCGGTGATTACTTATGTTATCGTGAAGCCCAAGATTGCAAAGAAAATTCTGGGTATGGAAGCAACAAGAGCGTCCATCAATCTTCTCTTCACTATACCACTTATCTTTGCAGCGGCTTTGCTTTCGTTTGCACATGGTGCAAATGATGTTGCCAATGCAGTAGGGCCTTTGGCTGCGGTATATGATGCATTAACTACACACGGCGTTTCAGAAAAAGCGGCGATTCCTTTATGGGTGATGATAGTGGGTGGTTTAGGTATTTCTATAGGGCTTGTACTATTTGGACCTAGACTCATTAAGACAGTGGGAACAGAAATTACTGAACTTGACCAGATGAGAGCTTTTTCTGTCATGATGGCAGCAGCGATTACTGTGGTCATTGCCTCGCAACTTGGTTTGCCAGTTTCATCCACGCACATTGCCGTAGGTGCTATCTTTGGTGTAGGGTTTTTGCGTGAGTGGTTGGACTCTAAAAATATGAGTGAAAAACATATAAAACTTCAAAATGAAACAGATACTTTGCGTACGATTAAAGAAGAACTGGCTGCATTGAAGACAGAAGATTATAAGCGACAAGTGGAACTTATATCAGCAGAGAAAAAACAGAAGAAAAAAGTCAAAAGTCTTAAGCGTTCGCTCAAAGAAAACTATGTCAAACGTGGCATGTTGAAGAAAATAGTAGCAGCATGGGTCATTACCGTACCAGCCGCTGCAGTGCTTTCAGCTATTATCTTTTATGTTATTAAAGGATTTAACTAAAGACTTGTAATCAAAATGTTATCAGAGCATACTAGGATATGAGATACTTGTGATGTTTTAACCGAAAGAGATAAAGAAAATGACTTAGTCGAAGGTTTTCGTTCTGGAGGTGACTACTATATGACAAAACCTTTTTCAAGTAAAGAGTTGATAGTTCACATAGAAGCATTATTTAGACTACTGCATACCTTTGTGAAAAACCCACATCAACCCCTAGACAGAGACTTCTTAGGTGATGAAGTTTGGGGTGATAAAACCATCAATTTGGCGATGAACAGACTAAAAAAGAAGATGAACCCAAGCGGAGAAAAAAAGTATCTTGAACCTATATGGGGTGCAGGGTATAGATTACGCTAACTAGTCATTTTAAGAAAAAAAATAGTTTTTAAATGCCCTTATGCTGTGCCAATAGAAGTGTTATACTTCACCCAAGCAACCAAGATATAGTTTCCCCTAAAATTATATATCTGACATTCTTTCCCTTTTTGATCCTTGGTTGCTTACTTCTCCCAATTTTTTATCTAATGTAAGCAAAATGTTCCCAAGTTGTTTTATGCTTTATGCAATCCACAGAGACTAGATTTATAAAAGCACTAGATAATTGGCAGGTAAAATATGAAGCGTTACCCCAACAACAGCGAAAAAATATTTTACTCATAGAAAATTAGTGGCTACGTACAGAAGTTTGAGAAGAAATCTACCGTATCTTTTTACTTAAAGCAACTACTTAAAACTTCGAATGCCAAATACTACAAACTCACTAGAATACAGCAAAGTTATAGTTTTATAGTTTTTGCTATAATCTCTTTATGCAAAAAGAGATAGAAATAATAGTCATTGAAGACGAAGTTGATATATTGGAACTTATAGAGTACCACTTAAGTAAAGAGGGTTACTCTGTGACAGGATTTTTGTCTACGGAGAATGTAGAGCAGTTTTTAGAAGAAGAAAGTCCCTCTTTAATGTTAGTAGATAGAAACTTGCCAGGGCTAGAAGGCTCTGAGTTTGTTTCGTATTTACGTGAAGTTGGTTATGATATTCCCGTTATATTTCTCACCGCAAAAGACAACGAATCACAACTTGAAGAAGGTTTTGATGCAGGGGGTGATGACTATATGTCTAAGCCATTTTCTCCTAAAGAATTAACGCTACGCGTTAAGGCACTACTTAAGCGTACTGGTGTTTTACAAAAACAAAACAAACTCAAACATAAAGCATTGACTATTGATTTGGCTAAAAAAGAGTTATATGTTGAGAGTACACTTGTCTCTTTGACAAAACTAGAATTTAAACTCTTGTATACCTTTATGTCTCATATAGACAAAGCACTGACAAGAGACTTTTTGCGTGATGAGGTGTGGGGAGTAGAGGGTGAAGGAGTCAATGACAATGCAGTTAACGTAGCTGTAAATAGACTCAAAAATAAAATAGACCCTCAAAACGAATACAACTATTTTCATCCTGTTTGGGGTTTGGGTTATAAATTTAGCTAAAAATATGTCAATATGACATATTTTTCTTTACTTTGTATTTTTCACGATACACTTCTAACATGAATAAACTAGAAACCCTTAAACACTATTTCGGACACGATGCTTTTCGCCCTTTGCAAGAAGAAGTGGTAGATGCCATAGTCAACAATGAAGACGTACTTATGATACTGCCTACAGGTGGAGGAAAATCACTGTGCTATCAGCTACCTTCACTTCTGATGGATGGTATCACTGTGGTGGTCTCACCATTGTTAGCACTCATGCATGACCAAGTGGTAGCACTTAAAAATAACGATATATCTGCAGCCATGTTAAGCTCTATGCAAACCCTAGAAGAGAGTCAAGACATAGAAAAACAGTTACGAAATGCAGAGATAAAACTTCTTTATGTCGCTCCTGAGCGTCTGACCAATGCATACTTCTTAAATATGCTTCATCAACTCCCCATAAACTTCTTTGTCATCGATGAAGCACATTGTGTTTCAGAGTGGGGGCATGAGTTTAGAGAGAACTATAGACGTTTGAGCTTACTTAAAGAACAATTTTCTACCACTCCTATTGCAGCCTTTACTGCCACAGCTACCAATGCGGTAGAGCAAGACATCGCCACAAACTTGGGACTGCAAACACCTAAACGTGTGAGAGGTTCACTTTTTAGAGAAAATTTGACCATACACGCTAGGCATCGCATAAAAGATGGACGTCAGCAACTCTTAGAGTTCTTAAAACTTCATACTGATGAATCGGGCATTATCTACACGCTTTCACGTAAATCTACAGAAAACATCGCTTCATTTTTGCAAGGCAAAGGCATAGAAGCCAAAGCGTACCATGCAGGCTTGCCCACAGAACAGAAAAATACTACCTATGCAGACTTCGTAGCAGACCGTGTGCAGATAGTTGTGGCTACTATAGCTTTTGGTATGGGCATAGACAAGTCAAACATACGTTTTGTTGTACACATGACACTGCCTAAAACCATAGAAAACTTTTACCAAGAGATAGGACGTGCTGGGCGTGATGGTGTAGAGTCTGAAACACTTTTACTTTACTCAGCTGCAGACATAGTGCAGCAAAAGATGTTTATAGAAGATTTACCAGAAACCCCGTATAAACAGCACGCATTTAACAAACTAGATGCCATGGTACGTTTCGCAAACTCTGAAAACTGTAGACATCAAACGGTAGCAGCTTATTTTGATGACCGCATAGAAGCTTGTACTACAAAATGCGACAACTGCACAGCTACAGCGTCAGAAAAAGTAGACATCACTACAGCATCACGTATGATGCTCTCTGCCATCTTAAGAACAGAACAGAGTTTTGGACTTCATTACATAGTGGACGTACTCAAAGGCTCTAAAGAACAACGCCTTTTACAAAATGGACACGATGCACTTTCTGTCTATGGCATAGGAAATGAATATAGCAAAAGCCAATGGCTTACCATAGGAGACAAACTGTTAGAGCTAGGAGCTGTTGCCATAGGTGAGTTTAAAGTGTACAAGTTGACAGAGTTTGGAGCAGAAGTCATCAAAGGTGCTCATGCCATAGACCTTAAAAAAGAGCGTCTTGCTGTGCAAAAAGCAGAGACTAAAAAGAAAGTCTCTTACTTTGATGACTATGATGCAGAACTATACGACAAGTTACGTACACTAAGAACAGACATAGCCTCAAAAAAAGGCATACCACCGTACATAGTATTTTCCGACAAGACCCTCAAGGACTTGTCGTCTAAAGTACCACAAAACAAAGAGGAGATGTTGGAAGTACACGGTATAGGGGAAGTGAAGTTTGAGAGGTATGGGGAGGCATTTTTGGAGGTGTTGTGTGAAGAGATTTGATGCATGGAATGAGGTTAAGAAATCTATAGATGATAATAATACTTTTTACACATTCAAAGTTCGTGAAATTTATTGGTTGAAAGTAGGACAAAATGTAGGATATGAAACACAGGGAAAAGGAAAAGAGTTTTTACGACCTGTACTTATTTTTAGAAAATTTAGTAAAGATACTTTTTTAGGTATTCCTTTGACCACAAGTACGAAAGACGATATGTTTCATTGTGCCTTTGACTATAAGATAAGTAAAAAAAGTTGTGCAAGTTTGTCTCAAATAAAACTTTTTGATGCAAAAAGAATAAATCAAAAAGATGGGAAAATGAGTGTAATTGATTTTGAAAAACTAAAAATTAAATTGAAAAAATTATTAGAATTAAAGTGATTATCCCCTAGCAGATGCTAGAGGCTTCCTGCAAGCAGGTTGTGTTGAATTAATAGTATACCATGATTTAATTTTTTATGCAAACTTTTGGTTATAATATCTGTACTTATATTGAAAGAGAATGGTTTATTTTACAAAGTATTGGTCATAAGATGATAGATTTATGACATATAATAAAGTATTTAGTGATAAACAAATTAAACAAATTTTTCCAACTTTGAGTGATAATCTTGATAGACTAGATATTTTAAGTATCTCGGCGAATACATATAATAAAGAAGAAATAACAGATATTGTTATTATTGAACTAAAAAGAGCTAGTGAAAAAATTACACCAGCAAGAGCAGAGGAACAATTGATAGACTATGCAGCGTATATTAATGATGCTAATGAGAATCAAACAATAAGAATTTGGACATATGCTTTTCTAAAATTTGATAAAAAAACTGAAAGAAGTTTGAGAAATAAGGGATATAATAGAGTCTTAACAAAAAGCCAATATCCAATTTATTATCATCCATTTAATGAAGTTAATACCATTGTTAACTTTGTTGATTATCGGGCATTAGCGGATGATGCAGAAAATAGACATCAAACATTTATGAAAATTTTAAGTGGAGATAGTTTTAGAGTGTAAAAACAACTTCAAAGACCGTTTCGCTTTCCAATCCATCTCATAATGAATATACTCCAAATACCAAGTAAGTTGCTTGGGGGTTATGCCTCTTTTTTTCGCTTCACGTTTTAAAATGTACTGAGGTATTTTAACTTTTGAATGGCTAAAGGAATGAGCAAGTTTTTCTATGCTTTTACCATGTTTGTTATAACACAGTCTAGCAAAAACAAAAGGTAGACCTGTTTTGTCATACCATGCCTCAGCTAAGTCTATGCCCTCTCCACCATCAAGATAGTGTTTGAGTGCCGCATCACCTATGAGGACTCGTCCTTGTAAATCTAAAACTTTTGCTAACTGGTTTGATGTTGCAGAGGCTGGGTCTGTTTGGTTTTTACCTTCTAGGAGTAAAACAGAGTAAACTTTTTGATGGGCGATGATGCCTAAGTCGGTACATTTACACTTACGTGACTCTACTGAGGAGATGAACGCCGCGTGAATGATTTTTCTTTTAAATGATTTATTAATGGCAGAAGGCACGGCACGTTTGTTGTTGTATGCCATTTTTGCTGCATTGTTAGAGAGGTAGCGTTTTAAAAAAACTTGAAAAGGCAAAAGGTTAAGGTAGCTAATACTTCCAAGCAGCA
>CAYXTZ010000089.1:0-6352 GCA_964468535.1 uncultured Sulfurovum sp. | reverse complement strand
GAAGGACTGCTTGCAGGACTTCTTTGTCGTGGGCATATACTTTTAGAAGGTGTACCAGGACTTGCAAAAACCACAGCAGTAAATGCACTTGCAAAAACACTGGGTTTAGACTTTAAGCGTGTGCAGTTTACACCAGACCTTTTGCCTTCAGATATCATAGGTACTGAAATCTATGACCCTTCAAACAACAGCTTTAAAATCAAACAAGGTCCTATATTTACTAACCTTTTACTAGCAGATGAGATAAACAGAGCGCCAGCTAAAGTACAGTCTGCACTACTTGAAGTGATGCAAGAGCGTCAGGTGACCATAGGAGATGAGACTTTTAAAATAGACTTACCATTTTTAGTAATGGCAACACAAAACCCAGTAGAGCAAGAAGGGGCATATGAGCTTCCTGAAGCACAGCTAGACAGGTTTATGATGAAGATAGTGGTGGGCTACAACACTAAAGAAGAAGAACTTGAAATCGCACGGCGTGTTGCAAATAACAGCTTTGAAGAGATACAACAAGTAGCAAGCATAGAGGACCTAAATACTATACGTGAAGAGGTATTAGCTGTACATATAGATGAAGAGATAGAAAAATACATCATTGAGCTGGTCTCTGCTACACGTAATCCTAAAGAGTATGGTTTAGAAGAACTTGAAGCTTACATAGAGTTTGGTGCAAGTCCACGAGCGAGTATCGATATGTATAAGGCTTCACGTGCCATAGCATATCTAAAAGGACAAGATTTTGTGAGTCCGATAGAGATAGCTTATATTGCCAAAGAGATACTTCGTCATCGTATCATACTTTCTTATGAAGCACAGGCGGAAGAAGTAACTACTGATGAGATAATCACAAAAATATTAGCAGCCGTCGCTATACCATAGGACGTAAAATGAACAAAGTCCATTTTACTACGTTAGCACTAGGTTCACTTCAGCAGTGGACTCACACAGCTAGCTGTGCTGAAAAGCATGTAGCTTTATGAGGTATGCATAATGAACAAAACTGTTAAAAAAATTATTCTTAAAACCAAAAAACAAGTTTATGGAGACATGCTAGGAAACAATGCTTCACTTTTTCAAGGTGAAGGTTTTGAGTTTTCTGAATTACGCGAATATATCTATGGTGATGATATACGAAAGATAGACTGGAAAACCACAGCAAAATTGGGCAAACCTTTTGTAAAAGTCTACAAAGAAGAACGTGAACTCAACGTAGTTGTAGTATCACTCCTTTCTGGTTCAACATATTTTGGCACAGTAAAACAAAAGTCAGATGTGATGGCAGAAGTGGTAGCCACTTTGGGGTTTTCAGCAGTAAAGAACAGTGACTTATTTACACATATGGTTTTTGCAGATAAAATGTATAGCCTTACTAAACCTAGTAAAAAGCTTTTTTCTGTTCATAAAGCAGTAGAAGATGTGTTGGAGTTTGAGTCTTTAGGTAAAGAGGCAGACTATGTAGCTTTGGTGGAAACACTTATTGCTAGACTTAAGAAAAAAGCTTTACTTTTTATAGTCTCTGATTTTGTAGGTGAGATAGACTTAAAACTTTTGGCTAAAAAACATGATGTTTTTGCGGTGATTGTACGTGATAAGTTTGAAGAAGACCCAAGCGAACTTGGTTACCTGAGACTGATAGACATGGAAACCAAAAAGAGTTTTGAAGGTGACATTGATGGCAAAGCACTTAAGAGCTATAAAAAAGCCTTGCATGACAACGATGAAAAGCTCTATAAACAGTTTAAAAAACAAGGTGTACGATTTACTAAAATATATACACATGAAGAGCCAACACTTAAACTTATGAAAAAAATGCGATAGGAGATGAGCCAAGTGAATGAAGACAATATAAGCGCACAATTACGTGACATTAAGCCATTACTAGAGATACCTGATAGCTCTTATTATATCTATTGGGGTTTGATTAGTGTAGGGGTCTTTTTACTGTTGGGGGTGTTGTTTTTTGTGCTTAAAAAACTATGGGATAAGCGTAAGATAAATCTTGCAAAAGGCTATGTAGAAGCCATCAAAAATATAGACTGGATAGACACTAAAAAATCAGCCTACGAAGCCACAAAATATGCAAGACTTTTGGCAACAGATGAAAGAAAAAAAGAGCTTTTTTCACAGCTAGAACCTATGTTGGAAAAGTACAAATACAAAAAAGAAGTCGATGTTGTAGACGAAGATACACGCAAGAAATTTAATCTATATGTACAGGTAGCAGATGAATCTATTTAGTTTTGAATACCCATTGTTATTGGCGCTTATAGTAGTATTTATTGTTTGTGCAAAGTACTGTAAAGAGAGAAGCAGAGCCATTTTCTTCCCGCATATAAATATTTTGATGAAGCAAGGAAAAGTGAGTTCTTCTTTGCTAAATATAGTGAAATGGCTGGCGATACTCTCAGCTGTGATAGCTTTGGCATCACCAGTCATCACAAAGTCATATAGTAATGCCAAGAAAGACGGACGGGATATTGTACTTATACTAGACTCTTCAGACTCTATGCGTCAAAGAGGTTTTGACCCTAAGGACAGGACACGTAACAAGTTTGATGTGGTCAAAGAAGTAGTAGGGGACTTTATAGAAAAACGTCCAGATGACCGCATAGGCATGATTACCTTTGCGGACATTGCATTTATCGCTTCACCTTTGACATTTGAGAAGAAGTTTTTAACAGACATAACCAAGATGCAACGCATGGGCATGGCAGGAAAACGTACTGCGATTAATGATGCAATAGTACAGGCATACAATATGCTTTCAAAAAGCCAAGCCAAGTCCAAAATAGCCATACTGCTTACCGATGGGGTGGATAATATGTCCAAGATACCTTTCCAAGATGTGATAAATCTCATAAAAAAGCGTGACATTAAGCTTTATACCATAGGTATAGGGGATGAGCGTGACTATAATGCTGCGTATCTTCAAGCCCTAGCAGAAGCGGGTGGGGGTAAAGCATTTGCTGCGAGGGATGCAAAAACCTTAGAAAAAATCTATGAAGAGGTAGACAGGCTTGAAGCCACAAAAATAGATGACAAAAAGATAGTGCAGTACACATACCTGTACACCTATCCACTATTTTTGGCCATTTTATCTTTACTGTTATTTATTTATCTTAGAAATAGTAGAGGAGTATAAAATGAGTTTTGTAAATCCACAATTTTTCTGGGTGATGATAGTTCCTTTAGTCATTTTTACTTTCATTATAAGTACAAATAAAGAGAGACTATCACGTGTATTTGACGAAAAGGTTTTAAAGCGTTTAAGTGCCACAGATGAGAGCATGCCAATGATAGTGCGTAATGTCTTGATGTTAGTATCCATTTTTTTAATGATAGTCGCATTTGCACGACCTGTAATGGAAACAGGCGATAAAAAGGTAGAAGTACAGGGCTTGACTTTGCTTACTGCGCTGGACATCTCTGGGTCTATGCGAAGCCAAGACGTGTATCCTAACCGTTTGACCTTTGCTAAAATGAAAATGACACAGTTCTTTGATGCTATGCCAAGTGATGAAGTGGGTGTGCTTGCATTTGCCTACAGTCCATTTGTACTAGCACCCTTTTCTTCTGACAAAGAGACACTAAAGATGATGCTAGAAGGTGTAGACGACTCGTACATCAACATGGGTTCAACTGATTTTTCTGCTTTAGGGGAACTCGCAAGTTCTTTACTAGAAGAGAAGAAACCTAAAATTTTAGTACTCTTTACAGACGGTGGAGATGAAGAAGCTATCTCTGGGTTTTCAGACATTTTAAAAGCAAATAAAATAGACCTCTATGTGATACTCACAGGTACAGACAAAGGAGCACCCGTGTTGGATGAAAATGCCAAGCCACTCATGCAAAAAGACGGTAGCATTGCTATCACTCAACGTAACGATGCCTTGGGTGAGTTAGCCAAAGAAAACTCTGGAGCGTATGTCATCGCTGGTAATGGAAAAGAAGACATACAAGAACTGGTCTCTGTCATACGAGGTAAATACAAAAACCAACAACAAGGTGAAGTGACAATCAAAGAGAGAGTAGAGTATTTTTACTATCCACTAGGACTGGGCTTACTGTTGTTGCTCATCTCATTTAGCTCGATGCCAAGAAGGAGAGAAGTATGATGAAAATAATACTTTCCATAACATCTTTGATGCTGCTCTTTTCTGCCTCAATGCATGCAGGACTTACAGACTTTAAGACCATAGAGAAAGCAAAACAAGCGTATGAGGCAAAAGAATATACAAAATCCACTAGCTTACTTAGAGATATAGATGCTAGGAGTCCTCAAAAAGAGTATGCTATAGGTAATACATTATATAAGAGTAAAAATTATGACGCCGCTCTTGAAGCTTATGAAAAAGCAAAAGGCATAGATGAGGCAACGCGTTTACACAATATAGGAAATAGTCATTTTCAAAAGAAAGAGTTAGATAAAGCCATAAAACATTACGAAAAAGCATTAAAACTAAAAGAAGATGAAGATACGAAGTTTAACCTTGAACTCGCAAAAAAGATGAAAAAGAAACAAGAAGAAGAGAAAAAGAAACAAGAACAAAAAGATAAAAAAGAGCAAGAGGATAAAGACAAGAAAGATGATAAAGATAAAAAAGACGATAAACAACAGAAAAAAGATAAAAAAGACCAAGATAAAAAGAAAGATGAGAAGAAAAAAGACGACAAAAAGAAAGAGGATGACAAGAAGAAAGAAGAAGATAAAAAAGAAGAAGAGAAAAAGAAAAAAGATGGTGACAAAGAAAAATCAGACTCTAAAAAAGAGCAAAAACCTAAAGACAAAAAAGGCGAGAAAGAAGCAGAACCATCTAAAGCCGATAAGAAGAAGAGCAAAGAAGAGAAGTTAAAAGAGCAAGAGTTAAAGCGTCTTATGAAAAAGATGCAAGAAGGAAAGACCCCAACGATGATGTATCAGATGGGTGATAATAAACAAAAACGAAAGGATGATGATGTTAACCCATGGTAGAGTAGTTATAGCATTTATTTTAAGTGTAGGTATGGCATTTGCTGCAGAGGTAAAAGCAACAGTTGATACCGTAGAAGTAGTAAAAGGAAACCCTGTTACTTTACGCATAAAAGCAACAGGTGGCTCTGCTGCATTTCCGAAGATACTTATGGTGGCAGATGCTCCTGTAACAAACACATCTACATCTAGCAGTAGAAACCTAAGTATGGTAAATGGTTCTGTTAGTACTGAAATGACTACCACAAAAGTCATACAGTTTGTGCCAGAACATGATATGACTATCCCTTCTTATGTTATCAATATATCTGGTACAAGATACAAAACAGACCCCATAGACATTAAAGTAGTGAAGTCAAATGTACCTACTTCCGTAAAAGGTGGGTTATTTAATCTCAGTATGCAAGCCAATAAAACATCAGTACGTGTAGGTGAATCATTTATGTTGACGGTGTATTTCTCTCTTCGTAATGATGTGAGACTCTCCCAAGAAGTACAATACACACAGCCCGGTTTTTCTGACTTTGTAGCAGTGCCAACAGATGAAAAAAATGCGTATATAAAAGGGAACTATCAAGTACAAGAAATACAGTACATCGTCACTGCAACACAAGAGGGTAGCTTTAGCATAAGCCCTGCACAGGCTAAAGTAGGTGTACCAGACAGAAGCAGAAGAGACATCTTTGGTATGAGTTTTGGCACCAAGTGGTACCAAAGTGCATCAAATACTTTAGACATAAAAGTCCTTCCACAAAGCAAAGATGCAGATATGATAGGGGACTTTAAAGCAAGAAGCACCATGGATGCACAAGAAGTAAAAACAAATAAACCAGTCAATATGACAGTCACCATAGAAGGAAAAGGAAACCTAGAAAGTTTTGAATTTCCTAAATATGAGATAGCAGGTGTCACTATCTACAGCGATGAAGCGACAGTAGATACGAAGGTTATTGGCGACGAACTTTACGGTATTTATAGTAAAAAGTTTGCCTTTATAGCAGATGCAGATTTTAGTATACCCGAACGTAGTTTTACTATGCTAGATACTGAAAATGACAGTATTAAAACGCTTACCGTACAAGGTTACGAAATAAGCATGAAAAATACAGCCACAACAGTAGCCACATCTTCAGCATCACAAGGCGTGGTGCAAACGAAACTAAATAACCCTGTAGAGGTAAAAGAAGTACTAGTGGAGAAAACAGTAGAAGTAAAAACTGTTGCATGGTGGATGTTGGCTTTGGCATTTGTACTAGGAGGACTATTGATGTATCTGTTACGGTTTATACCTAAACGTGCTACTAAACCTTACAAAGAAAGTGAAGCCCTTAAAATCCTCTACGGACATATGGGTGATGACCCAGAAGTGGAAGAAATGGTACG
>CAYXTZ010000088.1:0-6411 GCA_964468535.1 uncultured Sulfurovum sp. | reverse complement strand
CGATGATACCTGCTCTTATATGGAGAGAAAAAGGTGTACCATTTGTGCCTTTTTTGGCCCTTGCTACTTTCATTGTTTATCTTTACGATACTCAGGCGACACAACTTTTGGACGCTCTCATTTATGGTTAAGGTTCAAGACTATATCTCACACAATTTTGTGAAGTCATTTTTAACCATTTTTTTACCATTTTTTCTCATCATTTCTTTAGTGTACCTAGTAAAAATAGCAGGACTCACTTCCAAGATACAACTCACATTTTTAGAACTTTTACAACTCTATAGCTACTCCATCCCTGATATTATGTTTTACACACTACCCCTCTCTTTTATCGCTGCACTTGCAAATGTACTAGTAAGGCTTTCGCAAGACAACGAACTCATCGCCCTCTATGCCTTGGGTCTCAATGCACAAAAAATCTTACATAGACTCATACTTTTAGCTACACTTTTTTCCATTTTGTTGGCTAGTATTTCTTTTTTAGCAATGCCACTTGCCAAGCAACTCTATAAATCTTTTAAAGAAGAAAAAAAAGCAGAAGCCAAACTCAACATAGTGCCAGGGGAACTAGGGCAGAAATTTGGTGAATATTACATTTATGTCAAAGAAAAAAATGATGAAATATTTAGCGATATGGTTATCTATAACCGAGAAGATATGGAAAATGAACAGTTTTTTTCTGCTCAAACAGGAAAACTCAACAACCAACCAAATGTCACCTCACTTTTACTAAATGATGGCTATGGATATACATACTCTGAAGATAAGTTAAAACAAGCCCAATACAAATCACTAGAAGTCTATGAAGGCGTGAAGAAAAAAGCTTATCAATTTGAAAATATCATTGCTCATTGGGCTAAAGCTAGCACAGATGAAAAGAGAATGCGTAGGGTTCTATTTTTTGGATTTATTTCACTTATCCCTCTACTTTCTGTCTATTTAGTCGCTGCTTTTACTATGATTAACCCTAGATACCAGTCTAACCGTTCATTTTTAATTATCTTTACTAGCACATTTACACTCTACATGATTGCCTCTTCTTTAGAAAAGTGGGGTACACCTTTGGCTTTGTTTTTTAGTATTGCTGCAACCGTAACACTAGGCATTTGGCTCTTTAACAAACGTGTCGCAAGATACTTCTAAAAGTAAATATATTATGCGAATAAAAGCAATCATATCCTATGACGGTAGTCATTATCTAGGTTTTCAAAAACAAACTTCTACAAAACAAACTGTTAGTTATGCACTAGAAAAAGCCCTAAGAGACTTACAAATACATTCAGCTATCGTAGGAAGTGGTAGAACAGATGCAGGTGTGCATGCTTCAGGACAAGTGATTCATTTTGACTTACCCCCATATTGGGATGATTTAGAGAAACTAAAACTCAACCTCAACAGAAAACTAGATGATATTTACATCAAACACATTAGCCAAGTAGCAGATGATTTTCATGCAAGATTTTGGGCAAAAAAACGGGTCTATCGCTATGTCTTTAAAACTTCTAAACCTTCAGTGTTTGAACAAAAGTATATTTCTTACTATCAACCCTTCGATGAAAAATTACTCTCACAGGCCCTACAATGTTTTGTAGGTGAACATGACTTTGGGTATTTTTGTAAAACAGGTTCACTCACACATACAACTGTACGTAACATCTACACTGCTACCTATAAAAAAAGAGGTGCATACCATTTTATCTATTTTACTGCCAATGGTTTTTTGCGTGCCCAAGTACGCATGATGATAGATGCAAGCATGTTGTGTGCAAAAGAACAACTCACGCAAACACAACTTATGGAACAGATTAGGCTAGTAAAAAAACATACTACCTCATTGGCAACGCCACAAGGCTTGTATTTGGCTAAGGTTTTATATTAAATAACCCTACAGAAACTTCTCATAATATAAACCCGCGGAAGTATAGTATGCCTTAGTGCCTAAACATTATTGCGGGGAAGGTATCACTTCAACACTAGGTACTACTGGCTCTATGACTTCTACCTGTTCTTGTGCTGAAGGAGTAGCAGTTTCAATACCTGTGGTTTCTAGTACAGCATCTTTAGATACTTCTACTGGAGTAGATATTGTTTCTACATTTGCTTGAGGTACGTGAACTTGCACACTTGGAGCTGTAATTTCTGATGCTTCGGAGATGGGTGTATTTTCTACTCTAATTACTTCTACTTTTTCCTCTACGGCTGTTTTTACTTTATTTGCTTCGTCTAAAGCTTTCTCCAAATCAACTATTTTTGCATCCAGTACTTTCACTGCTTTGACAGTGTATCCATGTGTATAGACAAGATTCATACTTTTTTTGGCTTGCTGAAATGTCATCATCACAAAGGCTATCAATACCAGTATATAAAGTGTTTTAAAAAATTTATTGCCTGTCATAGCAAATAACTTTAACACTAACAATAATATTGCTATTAAAAACAAATATGTACCCAATAATTTAGATGCCATAAGTTCTTTGCTAGCTACTTCATTTAATATAGGATATAATTCTTTAGTATCTGCTAAACCCGCAAAGTACGCTCCAGCTGCTGCAATAGCCGCAAGTATCAATAAGAAAAATGAAACTCCTCCCACTGCTTTCTTTCTCATCATTAAATTCATCAATTCTAACAAAAGTATCACTACAGGAAGGGCAATAAGAAAGTTTAGGAAACAAGGGTGTAATGCCAAAGGGACAGCAAAAGGAAGTACAATTTCAGGTAACACAATCTCTGGTAACGTCATACGTCACTCCTTAATTTTAGTGAACGATTATAACACAAAAGAGTTAAAAAGGTTTGACTACCACCATAATGACGATAAATATCATCAAAAGGGTTGGTACTTCATTGTAAACTCTAAACCACTTAGAGCTTTTATAGTACGGGTTTTCAATCATTATTAATCTTATTTTTCCTAATGAAATATGATAGGCTAAAAGAAAAGCTAAGGCAAAAAGTTTCGCATGCATCCACCATCCACTTGAAAAAATACCAAAATTAAAATAAAGCATTATTGCACCAGAGAGTACAGTTGCCCACATAGCAGGGACTCCTATGATTTTATGTAGCTTATACTCTTGCACTTTTACTACATCTGTAAAATCACTTACACTTGCATTTTCTCTATGATAAATGAAGAGCCTAGGCATATAAAATAAAAATGCCATCCAGGACACAAAACTCATCACATGAAATGCCAATATCCAAGTATAATACTCCATACTTACTCCAATACAGTAAAATCTTTAGGGCCATGCACCACCAACTGTAATCTCTTATAGTATCCAAGAAGGGCATTGTGTATCTTGATGTCTGTCATATTTTTAGGTCTATATTTCTTCTTTTTGAAATAGATGGGAATTTTTCGACCTTGTACATGAAAATATTTGTTTTTATAGGTGCCTACAAGATTATGTATGACTTCATTTTGTCTTTGAGATATTTCCTTAGAAAAATCAGAAGCCTTCAAGATATACTTTGCAACATCTTCTTTCCCTCTCTCTTTCAATACATAGGCATGAGTGACTTCTTTTAATCCTTTGTAACTAGTGATGGCTCGTACAAGTAAATCATATTTGTGTCCTACTTCAAGTGCATTCGCAGAACCAAAAAGAAACATGCCTCTGCCCTCCTTGCTTTGCTTGATGATTGCATTAGTTCTTTGCTTCCATATCACAACAACATTTTTTAAAATGATTTCATTTTCAAGTGACTCTTTCGTATATAGATATTCTATGGCTTGTATTTTCCTATTTTTCACAAGCTTTTTTCTGTCACCTCCTAGCTCATAGGGTTTGCTATCAAAATAAGCATACACAGGTAAATGGTCTGAATACCCTTTTCCTCTGTGCTTTGCTTTTTTATATTGCCACCTATTAATGTACCCACGTTTTGTAAAAAGGTATTCTTTTCTAAATACCCTAAAAGAGTTGTTCACGTACTCTATACCCTTTGTATCAAACAAGGCAGGAGACAAGACTATATGGTCGGGTGTGCCTTTTTTTCCATAAAACTTTGTGTTCCAGCGTTCTTTTAGAGGCAGTTCATTCCATAAAGTATAGTGTAGGTCTTTGGAGGTTTTTAGCATACTTGTTTCATGTACCAGTACATTTTTATCTGCTATACCAAGTATATGATGTAAGCCTGTTTTCCCAGCTGTATCATTTAACTTTTTTTCGAGTGACAAATGGGCATCATAGTCTGTGTTAAAGTCGCCCAACACTATGTATGGTTTGGTATTTGGAAAAGCATCAAGACGTGACTTTAGTACCTTGGCATACTTCATACGCTTACTCTCCACACCTCTATAGGCACGTGACTTCCAATGGTTCACAAATATCCATAACGATTCACCCTTCACGTCTATCTCAGCTTCAAGTATGTTGCGTACACGAGGAGCATAACTGACTTGTAATTCTTTTATTTTTTTTATGGGAAACCGTGAAAGTAGTGCCACTTGAATGGGTGCATCTTTTTTTGAAGTAATCGCCGCATGCTTATAGGCACATCCTAGCAGTGAAAGTCGTTTTTGTAGTTGCTTTAAAATGTTTTCATTTTCTATTTCTTGCAAGCCAAGTATATCTGCATCCAAATCACATATCACCTCAGACACATGGTTAAGCTTTATATCCACCATGCGTTTTGTCCAGTTATGTTTTCTTTGGTAGTCATTATACTCTGTACCAACATAGCTAGCATCAAAAAGATTTTCTACATTGTAGGTGGCTATTTTGAAGGGTTTAGAAAAAAGTAGTAAAGGTAACAAAAATAAAAGTAAATATCTCATAAATACCCCATAGTTTTAGTGTATTCTATCTAAGTATGCAAAAAAGTTGTAAAAGTATGGCATATTGCCATAAAAAGAAATCATCCTTCAAATGAAACCTTGTAAAGCATTCTATGTTGAAAATGATGATGAGATATTTTTAAAAACTATCATACTTAGTAGAAAACTAGAAAGATAAGTTTATCTATGATGCAGAAGAGTTGTAACCACTTAATGAGTTAGAATATTAGTCCATAACCATGCTCATGACAAAGCAAAGTTAGGACTTTAAATTCCTAACGAAACATTTTTCCAAGCATATCCATGGCCCCTGCTGAACCACCTACATTTGCAAGCATCTCATCTAGCATACCACCTTCACCAGATGTTGCTTGGTCGATTACCTGAGGTAAGGCGTCCGTTAACGCTCCCGTTGCACTCTCGGTAGAAATCCCCAAAGATGATGCAAATTCTGAAATTTTATCAGAACCCAACAAATCTGTTATTTGAGTACTAGAGATAGAAGAGTTTTCTCCATTTCCTAACCATGAACCTACTATTTCACCCAGTCCATTTTGAGACAGTCCGCCTACCAATGCCCCAAGGTCAAGTCCACCATCAGAATTTCCGATTAGCCCGCCTAAGGCATCAGTAATTGCACTTGTATCTAGTCCTGTCGTTGCATCATCATTGTTTCCCTGAATGAGTGAAGCACCCATTTTTAGTAAATCCATTAGTTCCATTTATTATTTCCTTTTCTTCTTAATCAAGAGCAAAGCTCTCGATTTATTCATTTCACTAAAGCTTCGCTTAAAGCCTCAGAATACCTAGTGTCATTTGCACTTCAAGTATAGCAAAAAAGACTTACAAAAGCGTAATAGCATCTTCCTGTAATGCTATCTCTTTTCTCTCTATAAGTTCAGTGAGTGTACGTTTAAAGTTTTTCTTAGACATGCCAAAGACTCTTTTTATATCATCTGCATTACTTTTATAGGTAAATGGTAATTTTCCTTCTGCTTCTTTTAAAAGTTGTAACACAGTACCTTCTGTTTCACCTATGCTTTCTTTTTTACCTATGGCTTGGAGTGACAAGTCTAGTTTAAAATCTTTGCGTATATTTTTTATGTAGACTTGTTTCTTGTCGCCTATGCGTAAGGTTTCAAATATTTCATTGTTAAAAAGCATGCCTTCGTATTGGTTATCTGCCACTACTTTAAAGCCTAGTGGTGTTTTGGCTAGTATTATAGCTTCAAAAATTTTATTTTGATGAAGTCCTTTCATTTCTCTGTTAAAGTATTTTCCTATCTTTTGTGTGGCATAGAGTCTATTTGTTTGCTCATCTAAACAGACACGCAATAGGTACTTTTTGCCTACTGTAAAATGCTCTTTTTGTTGAGAAAGTGGCACAAACAAGTCTTTAGGTAGTCCCCAGTTTACAAAAGCCCCATACGGCTTGTAGTCTACTACCGTAAAATAGCCATACTCACCTAACTTCGCATAGGGCATTTTAGTCGTAGCCACAGGTCTGTCTTCTGAGTCGGTGTAGATAAACACATCTAACAGCGAAGCCATAGGCATCTCATCTTCCATAATGTAAACGTTTGGAAGAAGTATCTCAGAGCCATCTTTGGCTTCTAAAAAGTAGC
>CAYXTZ010000087.1:0-6441 GCA_964468535.1 uncultured Sulfurovum sp. | reverse complement strand
AAATATTAAGCTTATTATAGCGTGTGCATTGTATTTAAAAAAGTTAATTTTATAGGAACCCGTAGTTATATCATGCCTCCAGATTGTACTCCCCATGTGGTTCTCCATCTAGTCTTTACAAAACTAAGTCCTGCTATAGCCACAAGCGTAACAGCTGCAAATATAAGAAACCCAACTGCATAGCCATCAAAAGCATCTTTGCTCCATCCTAGTGTCTTTATAAGTGCTGTACCGCCTAGTCCACCTGCTGCTCCTACTATGCCTACCATGACGCCTATGTCTTTGGAAAAACGCTGAGGCACTAGCTGAAATACTGCTCCATTTGCCATACCAAGGTTTGCCATAGTAATGAAAAACACTAAAATTACCAATGCAAATGGAAGTGCGACCATCGCGTTAATAGCTACCGTCACCATCACAATAGTAAAGAAAATATAGAGTGCTTTAATCCCTCCTATTTTGTCAGCAATCGCTCCACCTATAGGACGCAATATAGTCCCTGCAAAGATACACAATGCTGCAAAATACCCTGCTGTTATCTTGATACTTTCTTCTGCAAACCAAGTAAGTCCAAAGGCGTTCATTTCTTCAGGATATGTGTCGGTAAGATAGAGTTTTAGAAATACCCCAAACCCTACAAAGCCACCAAAAGAAATGGCATAAAAAAGGTTAAACCACCACGTATCTTTGTCCCTGAGTAGTTTAGCGTAATCTGAAAGCTTTTTCTTTCGAACTTTATACACTTCAGGTGGAGCATCTTTTGCTATGATTGCGTACACAACAAACATCAATGAGGCAAAAATAGCTCCAAACAAAAATACTGTCTGCCATCCGTATAGTTCTGCAATTTTAGGAGAAAATATGAAGCCCACTGCTACACCAAAAAATGCACCACCTGCAATGCCTAGCACTAAGCCTTGTAATTTAGGAGGGTACCATTGTCCAGCTTGAGGAAGAGCCACCGCGAAAGATGCACCTGCAAACCCAAGAAAAAGTGCTGCCACAAGTAGCTGATTGTAGCTAATAGACTCGCCTAGGAAATAAACATACAAAAGTGAAACGATGACTATAAGTTGAGAAACCAGTGCTGTTTTTTTAGCTCCAAATTTATCGACAGAGAAGCCTAAAACTATACGCAATAATGCACCTGAAAGTATAGGAAGTGAAAGAAGTGTTGCCTTTTGACCTGTGGTCATAATAAAACCAGCAAGAGCAAAAGACTCAACAATCTCTGAAGAGAGTGGACCAAGTATAGTCCATATCATAAAACTCATATCGAAATAGATAAACGCAGCAAAAAGTGTAGGTGCATGACCTTTCCCTTTGAGTGCTTTAAAACCTAGCATATTAAAATCCTTATCATTAAATATTTCAGGTATTATATTGTAAAATTATATAAAGCATAAGCAAACAGTTGATTATTTTTTAATCAATTGTATTACCTACTATAGCAATATATAAATGACATATCTAAGTCAGTAGTAGCATTCAAGTGATTATTTTTTAATCAGCAATGGAAAGAAAATCTAACCTTTCTAAGCTATAATGACTTTAATTAATATCTACGATAAAATACATACATGATTAAGTGAGACCCAAAATGACAATTTTAGAAAAAGCTTCAGAAGTTAGAAGTGTAAAAATAAACAAGGTAGAAACGACCAAAGCACTCAAAGCTCCTATGGATGTTCATGCGAAACTGGCTGATATTGCGGCGGCTGGTTATGATGCACTGGCTACCGAAGATTCCAAATATTTCTTAAAATGTTTTGGACTCTTTGACAAGGGTGAAGACTTTATGCTTCGTGTACGCGTGCCAGGTGGACAGCTCACATACAAGCAAGCTATGTGCATCGGTGAAGTAGCCAAACAATATGCTAATGATTATATAGATATCACCACACGTATGCAAATAGAACTTCGATATATACAAATAGAAGACATTGCTAACGTTTTGGCTGCTTTAAAAGTGGGGGGACTTTCTACCTTTCAAACAGGAGTAGATAACCCACGTAATATTGTTACAGACCCACTTGACGGCATTGCCTATGACTGTGTTATAGAATCTATGCCTATCATCCAAAAGCTCCAAGAAGTTTTTATAGAAAACCCAGAGTGGATATCTGTCCTGCCTCGTAAATTTAACACCGCTGTACTTGGCTCACTTTCTAACTCCTGTAATATTTACGGGCATGACTGTAACTTTGTATTGGCTCAAAAAGATGGTATTTTTGGATTTAACATTTACTTGGGAGCTAGAGTAGGCATGCAAGCAAAAGATGCCAATGTCTTTGTAGCCATAGAAGAAGTACCTGTTTTCTTTAAATCGCTCCTGACTATCTTTAAAAATTACGGATACCGCGACAACAGAAACAAAAACCGTTTAGTCTTTCTACTTAATGATGTAGGCTTAGATAATTTCGTAGAAGCGGTCAAAAAAGAAGCTGGTTTAGACTTTAACACAGCGGGCATCACCATGGTACAGTCTCAAAATATTGCTCTAGGTTCTAACAAAGTTTTAGGACGTAATGGAAAGTTTAACTATAAAGTCATCGTACCATCAGGCATCTTTTCGGGGACAAACCTCATAGCTTTAGCCCAAGTAGCCAAAGCACAAGGCGATGGAAATATCCGCCTCACTTATGACCAGAACCTATACATTATTAATGTGCCTAAAGAAAGCTTAGAGGCACTAGAATCTTCTAAAGTTGTGAAGCATTACGCACAGTTTAATAACCTCTACTTCGCAGACATGATAGCCTGTGCAGGTACACTTACTTGTAGCTTTGGGGTCATTCCTAACAAACCAGATGCCATAGAGATGGCACACTTTCTTAGCTCCGAAGTAGCCATAGAAAATGCCTCTGTACGCATGAACTGGTCCGCCTGTCCTAAAGGATGTGGCGTTCATGGCATCGCAGACATCGGTTTTGAAGGATGTAAAGCAAAGCTTAGTGATGGCACCCGTGTAGATGGAGTACATATATTCTTAGGTGGTAAAATCACCCGTGAGGCACAAGAGGCACACATTCTACACAAAACCCTGCCCATCACAGAAGCCAAACATCATGTGAAGTACTTACTCAAAACGTATGCTGAACATAAACTACGTGCAGAGACTTATGAAGCCTTTGACGACAGGTTTCTAAGCCAAAACTATAGTTTCCAAGCTTTAGCATTTTTTACTAAAATAAATTATGTCCTTAATGAGAAACTAGGACTAAATGTAATGCTCAAACTTGAAGAAGAACCAAAAAGTAGCAAGCGAGAAGAGTATGAACTCTTTGGATTTGGGCTCAAACTCTTTAAACTTCTTACAGGTGAAAAACGCTTTGAAGCTATCGTGGGACTTGAAGCTACTAAAGTACATCCAAGAACCATTAAAAGAGATGAGGTCACTAAACTAAACCCAAAAGTACCAGCTAAACTTTCAGAAGTCATCTACAATATGACCCATGAAATTAAAAAAGAAAGAGCAAGTGTTTTTTCTGAGTTGTTAGTGGCTCTGAAAGAAATTTAGTATGGTAGAACCTCTAACAAAAGACACGCCCTTAGCAGACTTTATTAACCACAAAACAAACACAGGTATGCAGTGTGGTAACTACAGTATAGACCTGCCAGAGTTAGGTGTTGGTGAACAATACCGTTTTCACTTCGATGCTACTGCTTGCGTAGGCTGTCACTGTTGTGAAGTAGCCTGTAACGAACAAAATGCAAATCCATATGACATCAAATGGAGACGTGTAGGAGAGATGGAAACAGGTGTTTTCCCAGATACACTACAACTTTTTAACTCTATGTCTTGTAACCATTGCCTAGAGCCAGAGTGCCTTACGGGTTGCCCTACAGAGTCCTACATAAAATTTGACAACGGCATCGTCTGGCATGATGACCCTAGCTGTATAGGCTGTCAATACTGTACATGGAACTGCCCTTATGAAGTACCTACCTTTAATGCAGACAGGGGCATAGTCACTAAATGTCATATGTGTGCAGACAAGCTAGATGCTGGACAAAGTCCTGCTTGTGTACAAGCCTGTCCAAGTAACGCTATAGAAATAGAAGTTTTTAATGTTAAGCAATGGAAAGAAGAAGACATGGCTAAAAAGGGTGTAGCCCCTCACCTAGCAGACATCGATATCTGTAAACCCACTACACGCTACACCCTGCCTAAACTCCAAGAAGGTCAGACCATACGTATCGCAGATGAGCATCTGTTAAAACCTGCACATTCTGAACTACCTTTAGTCTTTATGACTGTACTTACACAGGTAAGTTTAGGGGCATTTTTCGCAGTCTTTTTAGGACAGCTACTCTTTAGCTTAGGCTTTAATTTACCTAAACCTACACTTATCATGGCTCTACTTGCTGTCATGCCTGCTATGATAGGCTTACCGCTCTCTGCTCTACACCTAGGTCGTCCAGCCAAAGCATACCTAGCGATGAAAAACTGGCGTACTTCATGGTTAAGTCGCGAAGCCATAGCCTTAGCACTCTTTAGCACACTAGCACTGCTCGTGGCTCTGATGTATTACCTAGAAGCCACAGGCTTTGGTTTGCTAGTCCTTGAGGCTATCACCCTAGCTGTAGGCATCTACGGCATACACGCCCAAGCGATGATATACCGTATCAAAGCACGCCCAAGCTGGGACAGAGCATCTACTAACAAAAAGTTCTTTGGTGCTAGCTACATAGGCTTTTTACTCATAGCCACTGCCCTACTCATAGCACATGGTACACAAGGTGTTATGGTACTTCTAGCCATCACACTTTTAGCAGGTATGGCACAGGCTATGGTCATTTACGAAGAAGTAATGTTTTACAGAAACCTAGACAAAGAAGACCCACTCTACTACCAATACAACCGAACACGCATCTTACTCCAAGAGCATTTTGCTAAAGTCAAAAAGTTTAGAGTCATCTCTTTAGCTATATTTGCACTAGGCTTACCACTTTTAGCCATTCTATTTACGGCTAGTGGATTGGTAGGGTTAGCCATAGCCACGCTTGTCATAGCTACACTAGGTGCATTTACATCAGAACTAAGTGGGCGTTATCTATTTTATAGAACCGTTGTACCATTGGGACTAGCAGGGAATTTCTTTGCTGGGAATCAGAGACATTGACATATTCAGGCATAAATATAAAATTTGACTTAGTAGATAATTACTCCTCCTTATTTGACACAGCTAAAACACTCTGCTATAATAAGGTAAATACATAAGGAAAATACTATGGTAAAAACATATGGTAATGAAGTTGAAAAGGTGACTTTTAACATCTCTGTAGAACTCAAAGAACAAGTGATGGCTCTAAAAGAAGAACTGCATGTTTCTCTCTCACACATTTACAATGAAGCCATAGCAAACCATCTCAAACAAAATGAACTTGACAAATGGCAAAAAGGTGTTAGCTTAGCACTTGACGACAAAGCGTATATGGCTCTCACTTCAGAGCTAGCTCAAGACAATGGTGATGTCTATGAATATTAGCCAAGGGGAGATTTGGCTTGTGAAATTCTACCCCAAAGTAGGTAGTGAGATTTCAAAACTACGTCCAGCTGTCGTTGTAAGTCACGATACCATAGGCAGGCTACCTCTTAAAACCATAGTACCCATCACTGACTGGAACAAAAACTACGCACACTACCCTTGGATGTTACAAATCAAAATAGACAAAAACAATGGTCTTTCAAAAACATCTGCTGTTGACTGTTTTCAAGTAAAGAACTTTGCAAATGAACGTCTCGTTGAGAAAATAGGTTTTATAGACGATACACTACTTGAAAGTATACACCAAACTATAGCAAAAACTTTAAATCCAAATTATAAATTAGGTATATCATGAGCCTCATACAAAAAGCAAAAGACTTTCTCGGTCTAGACATCAAAGAAGACAAATACTCTCTAGTAGATGACCCTATCTTTGGGAAGGTAGCTAAAGAAAATGCACCTGACAAATGGGTACGTTCTACCTGTGGGTACTGTGGTGTAGGCTGTGGCATGTACATAGGAGTAAAAGATGGTAAAGCTGTCTACTCCAAAGGTGACCCCTTGCACTCTGTGAACTTCGGTACACTCTGCCCCAAAGGACTAAGTGAGCACAAGATGGTGTATGCAGATAACCGTGTGCAAGCACCGCTTCTAAGAAAAAATGGCGAGCTTGTTCCAAGTACTTGGGAAGAGACGTTTAAACATACTTCTGACGAATTTAAACGCATACAAGCAGAACACGGTAAAGGTGCAGTAGCTGTGCTTTCTACTGGGCAGTTACTGACCGAAGATTTTTATGCTTTAGGTAAGTTTGTACAGCTTGGACTAGAGACTAACAACTACGATGGAAACACCACACTTTGTATGGCTTCAGCTGTCATGGGCTACAAGCAGACCTTTGGAAGCGATGGTCCAACTGGGTGCTATGAGGACTTTGAAAAGGCAGATG
>CAYXTZ010000086.1:0-6564 GCA_964468535.1 uncultured Sulfurovum sp. | reverse complement strand
ACATGGTTTGTATGGGCAAAGCACCAAAACTTGAAACCTACATAGAAGAGGGCATTATGAGAGCAAAAGACTCTTCACTAGGAGCTGACAATGGCATGGCTATAGCTATGATGATGCAAAATATGGACGAGGGACTAGACCTAGAGTTTTTACTCACAGCAGATGAGGAGATAGGACTCATAGGAGCAAATGAAGTAGCCTTTGATTTGAAAGCCAAGTACATGCTAAACCTTGACAGCGAAGATGAAGCAGAAGTCTACATAGGATGTGCAGGTGGAGCTGACCTTATAGCGAACAAGTACGATAGCTATATAGAAGGCAAGGGTACATGTTATGAAGTGGCAGTCAAAGGTTTAACGGGTGGACACTCTGGGGTAGACATAGACAAGGGCATACCTTCTGCCATCAAAGTGCTAGGTAAGTATTTGGTGGACAATGACGTGATACAGTTAGCAAGTATCTATGCAGGGGAACGCAGAAACTCCATTCCTGCTAATGCAGTGGCTATTGTGCGAAGCGAAAAAATATTGGAAGATGATGGAGATGTAACAGTACGTGTGTTAAAAGAGTTACCACAAGTACTTAAAGAGGGCGAAAAAGTTATCAAGTTTATAGATGTATTTCAACATGGGGTGCTGGGTATGAATGATGAACTGGGCATTCCAAGCATAAGTATAAACCTTGCCATCATCACTGCAGATGAAAAAGGTGGAGTGAAGATGGAAGTTTCAGCTCGTGCTATGAGTGTTGAAGCTTTGGAGTATCTTACAGAGTCCACAGCAACGCTATTTAAATTTTATGGTTTTTCTGTAGATGTGCAAGATAAATACCCTGCGTGGAAACCAGATATTTCAGAGTTTACAAACTTGGTTAGTGAAGAGATGAAAAATGTTTTTGGACGTACTAAAATGATGGCTATTCATGCTGGTCTTGAGTGTGGGGTCATTGCAGAAAAATACCCCTCTATGAAGTTTGCTTCTATTGGTCCTACTA
Source organism: uncultured Sulfurovum sp. (assembly GCA_964468535.1). Lineage (GTDB taxonomy): Bacteria > Campylobacterota > Campylobacteria > Campylobacterales > Sulfurovaceae > Sulfurovum. The sequence goes on along the minus strand of CAYXTZ010000086.1, from coordinate 5,571 downwards.
TAAGGTATCCTCATTCTACGCGTGAAGAGGTTGATTTGCTTTCTGTTGAACGGACATATGAGGTTTTACTTGGCATTATAAATAGGGTTTAAACCTTAAACGTTTGGGAGGTCTTACAATGAGCCTCCATAAAACAGGCTTCACACTCAGGCTTAAGAGCTTTACACTTGTATCGCCCAAAAAGCACCATCGCTTGATGAAGTAAATGTAAATCTGTTTTAAACTTTTTGCTCAGTTCTTCTTCACATTTTATGGCAGTTTTAGCATCACTAAGCCCTAAACGATGTGCTACTCTATAGACATGGGTATCTACTGCCATGAGGTTTGCTCCTGCGTATTCTATCATCACCACATTGGCAGTTTTTTGTCCAACACCCGCAAGTTTTACGAGTTCATCGCGTTCTAAAGGTATTTCTCCATTGTAATTCTCTATTATTGAGTGAGCCATTTTGATGAGGTTTTTGGATTTGTTATTAAAAAAAGAACAAGTGTTTAGGTAAGACTTTACTTCATCTAGGTCGGCATTTGCAAGGCTAATAGGGTCTGGATACTTTTCAAAAAGGGCAGGACTTATGATGTTTACTCGTTTGTCTGTACATTGAGCAGAGAGCATGACAGCGATGAGTAGTTCATAGAGGTTTGTGTAGTTTAACTCTGTCAGTGAGTTAGGGTAGTGATGCAAAAAGAGTGCTTTTATCTCACCTATCTCTTTTTTTGTTGCTTTTTTGACTTTTGGCATGGGTATTATCCTCTTCTAATCTAAGGTTGAATAAAATATTAGCACATTAATGAATGATTTACCCAAGAGGGATATACTTTTGCTAAATTATAATAACAATTAAGGATATTAAACTATGATTAAATTCGCAAAAACTTCACTACTGGCTCTTTCTATCATCACTTCATCAGCATTGGCATCAGACATTTTGGTTACTGTTAATGGAAAAAATATTACAAAACAAGATGCACAGGCATTTGTAAAAGCACAAGCACCACAGGCAAATTTTTCTGAGCTTAAAGCAGAAGAACAAAAAATGATTACAGACAGACTTGTTGAAAAGCAACTTTTTACTGAACTTGCAGCAAAAGAGGGCATAGACCAAAAAGCAGAATTTAAAAGAAACATGGACAAGATAAAAGATGAACTTCTTGTCAATATGTGGATGAAAGAACAGCTAGATAACGCAGTAGTAAGTGACTCTGAAGCAAAAGAATTTTACGAAAAGAATGCTGCACAGTTCATGGGTAAAGCTACAATGAATGCTAGACATATTTTAGTTGAGAGTGAAAAAGATGCTAAAGAGATTATTGATATATTAAAGTCACTCAAAGATGAGGCATTGAAAAGTAAATTTATAGAACTCGCTAAAAGTAAATCGACTGGACCTTCAGGTCCTAAAGGTGGAGATTTGGGTACTTTTAACAAAGGTCAAATGGTTCCAGAGTTTTCAAAAGCTGCATGGGCATTAGAAAATGGACAGATGACTACAGAAGCTGTAAAAACACAGTTTGGGTATCATGTCATTTATTTGGAAACAAAAGAAGATGCAAAACCTATTGCGTATGAAGTAGTAAAAGAAAATATTGTAGCTTCTTTGAAGCAAAAACAGTTTTCAGCGAAAATAGCAGAAATGGCTAAAGAGCTTAAAAGTAAAGCAAAGATTGTTGAAGTGATAGAAGCAGTAAGTACAACGCAAAAATAATTTAAAATATAACGGGGGAAGTAATATGAATAAATGGATAGTTTGTGTAGGTATTTATCTTGGGTTATTGTCAAGTACAGCATATGCGGATGCTTTGAAAAATTCTTTGACAAATATTATGAAAACAGATGACTCTGTTCCTATGGTTGATTTGAGTAATATTAACTTAAATGCTAAACCAAAGCCAGTGAAACCTATTGTCAAAAATAGACCATCGAACACAGTTGTCGCTACAGTTAATGGACATAATATTATTAAAAAAGATGCTGATGCCTATTTGGCACAACGTACTGATGGAAAAGTGACAAATTATGATGCCCTACCACCCAAACAACAAAAAATGCTTATTCAGGAGATAGGGCTTCCTTATCTTGCTTATGATGCAGCCATTGAAGAATTAACGGAACTTGAAAAAGAGACGATACTCAACCGTACATGGATGCAAAAAGAAGCTAGAAATATCGAAATAAAAGAGAATGAAGTACGCATGGTATATAATCAGATTAAGCAGCAGTCGATTGATGCTAACAATACAAAATCTATACCTACATTTGAAGCGATTAAAGAGAAGCTACATATACAGATGATAGAAAAACAGATGATGACAAAACTCATGCAAGACGTAAAGATAGAAGTTTCACAATAAAAACTTAATCTGCATTTCTAAATCAACTAGGTAAAATACAGCTCATAATTATAAAAGGAAAACAAGAATGAAGAAAATTCTAACACTCATAGGATTAACCGTGGCACTTACTACGACAGGAGTAGTAGCAAAAACTGCAGGTACTGTTAATGGCATGATTATCACTGTAGACGAAGCAAATAAAGCCCTTGATATACTAACAAAAGGTAAAGACAAGTGGGAAACAATCCCAGCAGAGGGTAAAAAACAACTTATTCAGATGATGGCACCCGCAAAGCTTGTAGCTGCAAAATCTAAAAAAGCATTAACGGACAAAGAAAAAGAAGCTGCACTTGCAGGTTTTTGGATGCAGAAAAAAATGTCAGAGACAAAAGTGACAGACAAAGAAGCTAAAGCACTGTATGAGAAGATGAAAAAAGCTGCTAAAAAAGCAAATGCTAAACAAGAAATACCAGCATTTGATGCAACGAAAAATAACATAAAAATGCAACTTGCACAAGAAAAAGTAGTAGCTGACTTGATGAAAAATGCAAAAATAAAAGTGAAATAATGTCCACGAAAGTTTTAGATGTTGTAAGTGCAGGTGTTGTTACAGGAGCTAATCTTCAAAAGTTATTTAAGGTAGCTAAAGAGGAGGGGTTTGCCTTGCCCGCTGTTAACGTAGTGAGTACATCTTCTGTCAATGCAACACTAGAAGCTGCAAAAAAAGTAAACTCTCCAGTTATAGTGCAATTCTCTAATGGTGGAGCAGTATATTATGCGGGAAAAGGTTTGTCTTCAGATAAAGCAGCCATATTGGGTGCTATTTCAGGAGCAAAACATGTTCATATTGTTGCACAAGCTTATGGAGTGCCAGTTGTGCTTCATACAGACCATGCAGCAAGAAAGTTACTGCCTTGGATAGATGCACTGTTAGATGCAAGTGAAGCACATTTTAAAGTACATGGTGTGCCACTTTTTTCCTCTCATATGATAGACCTTTCTGAAGAGCCTATAGAAGAAAATATAGGAACTTGCAAGGCTTACCTAGAACGTATGTCAAAAATGGGTATGACCTTAGAGATAGAACTAGGTGTAACAGGTGGAGAAGAAGATGGTGTAGACAATACAGATATAGATAATTCACTTCTTTATACGCAACCTGAAGAGGTAGCCTATGCCTATGAAGAACTTATGAAAATCTCGCCTAATTTTACCATAGCTGCATCTTTTGGAAATGTACATGGAGTGTATAAGCCAGGAAATGTTAGCTTAACACCAAAGATACTTGATAACTCACAAAAGTACATCCAAGAGAAATACAATACGAGTGAGAAACCTGTAGACTTTGTGTTTCATGGCGGTTCTGGTTCTGAACTTTCCGATATAAGGGAAGCTATTTCTTATGGTGCTATCAAAATGAACATTGACACAGATGTCCAGTGGGCATTTTGGGATGGTGTACGTAAATATGTAGATGATAAAAAAGACTACCTACAAGGTCAGATAGGTAATCCAGAGGGGGAAGATAAGCCAAATAAGTCTTACTATGACCCACGTAAATGGACACGTGTAGCTGAACTTTCAATGGTTGAGAGATTAGAACGTGCATTTAATGATTTGAATTGTGTTGGACGTAACTAAACCTTCATCTATAGATAGTATTTCTTTTGAAGGACACTCTTTTTATCTAAAAAGAGATGACCTTCTTCATCCAGATTTCTCTGGAAACAAAGCCCGTAAATTCCACTACTTCTTGGAAAATGATTTTCCTAGTATCACAAAGATTGTTTCCTATGGTTCTGCACAGTCTAATGCTATGTATTCGCTCTCTGTTTTAGCCAAAATGAAAGGCTGGGAGTTTGAATATTTTGTAGACCATGTAGCTGACTATTTGAAAGACAACCCTCATGGAAATTACAAGGGTGCTTTAGATAATGGCACGCAAGTAATGCTAGGGTCAATGCAAGTAGCTGAGAACTTAGATAAAAATATACTCTACATAGAAGAGGGTGGACGACAAAAAGAAGCAGAGTATGGCATAAAGATATTAGCACAAGAGATAATTTATTGGCAAAAAGAAAATAAGTTAGAGGAAGTAAATATTTTTCTACCATCAGGTACAGGAACGACTGCTTTATTTTTGCAAAAGTATTTGCCTAAAAATATAGTATATACCAACCCCTGTGTAGGTGGTAAAGAGTACTTAAAAAAGCAGTTTTTAGAGTTAGAAAAAGATGAAAACCATCATCCAACTATCTTGACGCTAGAGAAAAAACACCATTTTGCCAAGCTTTATAAAGAAAACTACAAAATTTGGCTAAAATTACAAGAACAAACGGGAGTGGTCTTTGACCTGCTTTATGACCCACTAGGGTGGCGAACACTACTGGCTCACCCTGAGGTTTTAAACAAACCCATACTCTACATACACCAAGGTGGTGTGCTAGGTAACGAGAGTATGCTCCTAAGATATGAACGAAAATACAAAGATATAGAAAGTTAGAGGGGTCTGGTGATTTGTGATTTGTTGCAAGGCAATGAATCATGAATAACCCGACCTCTTGGTTTGGACTTGATAAATATAGGATAAGAAGATGAAAATATTTTACAGCAACGATGACACATTTGAAGCAAACTTCAACGAACTTTTAGAACGTGGGAAAATGGACATAGAAGGTGTAACAAAGACGGTATCTACCTTACTTAAAGAGATACAAGAGGGTGGAAATACTGCACTAAAGTCTCAAATAGCAAAGTTTGACCGCTGGGAACCTAAAGACGATGCCGAACTTCTAGTAAGTACTGATGATATGGCAAAAGCCTATGAAAACATAGACCCAAAACTTCGTGATGCCTTGCACCTTGCCTATGACCGTATAGAGTCTTACCACCAAAAACTTATGCCAAAAACGTGGATGGACACAGAAGCTAACGGTACGATACTAGGACAAAAAGTCACAGCAGTTGACCGTGCAGGACTCTATATACCTGGTGGAAAAGCAGCCTATCCCTCTTCTCTTTTGATGAATGTTATACCAGCACAAGTAGCAGGGGTTAAAGAGATAGTCATCTGTACACCCGCACCTGACAATGAACTAAATGAACTACTTTTAGCTGCTTGTCACTTATGTAAAGTTACGCAAGTCTACAGAGTAGGTGGAGCATCTGCTATAGGGGCTATGGCATATGGAACGGAAACTATACCTAAAGTACATGTGATTACGGGTCCTGGTAATATTT
>CAYXTZ010000085.1:0-6678 GCA_964468535.1 uncultured Sulfurovum sp. | reverse complement strand
GTTTATTTTTCATATAAAATTATAGCGATGATATCTAAAATATTTTGATATAATTCAAAATAATAAGGCATGAAAGTAAGCATAAAGAGTATTGAGAGTAAAATTCACTTAGTTATACTCTAAAAATATAATGGAAAAATAAATGAAAAAAAATAAAATATTAATGACTGAGCATATTGATATATGTGAATCCTTAATTAGAGAACTTGAACCATATGTTAAAACATTATCATATATAATGAAAGATAATAAAATAGAATCTTTTTTATTTATGATTATTTCTGCAAAAAATATTGATTTATATCATATATTAAATGAAGAAAAACGGCAAACAGATAAGTTGTTTTCTTTTGATAAAAATAGAGATGATACTTTTTATGTATTGGTATGTATGGATACAAAAGTTGAAGGAAGTTATAAGTTTTCAGAAAGACTTATGCGTCATATCTCATTAAATAATGGTAAAGATATAAAATGTATGAATATTGAAATTAAGGGTATATCGCATCATGCAGATGAACTTATTTTAGATGCATACAATGATTATTTGTATTTAAAACATAAAAGTAAAGCAAAGAATGTACAGTTTAAAACAATCCACTAGTTTTTTTAAGGGATTTTAGGGTAAAATCCCGTCCAAATATACCTACGTAAGTCATGAAGGTAAAATACATTAAGGATGATTTAAAATGAAAAGAACATACCAACCACATAGTACACCAAGAAAAAGAACACACGGATTTAGACTAAGAATGAAAACAAAAAATGGTAGAAAAATTATTTCTGCAAGACGTGCTAAAGGTAGAAAAAGATTATCTGTATCTTAGTCTAAGGTTTTCACATTAGTTTTATTAAACATTTTATACGTTTACAAACAACTAAAGAATTTAATGGGGTCTACAAACACCCCACGCAAACGAGGCATACCTCTTGTTTTGTTCTTTTTTATCAAAAAGGTACAGAATATAAAGTAGGGTTTGTAGCCTCTAAAAAAATGGGAAATGCAGTGCATCGCAATAGAGCAAAGCGTTTGATGAGAGCACATTTCATCGAAAATATTGATCTTCTATCATCTGGATCTTATGTTTTGGTTGCTAAGCCAGAACTTTTAAAACAAGACTATATGAAGACAAAAAAAACCTATCTTCAAACACTGAAAAAGTGCGCTGCATTAACATAAAATAGACTATACTATCGACTAATAATTTAAAGGTAATACTTTGGAACAACAAGATTTAAATAAAAGACTTCTTATAGCACTCGTGCTTTCATTTTTTGTATTTGTGGGATATAGTTATTTTTTTCCTGTACAGCAGTCATCAGACTCACAAGCTACAACAGATAAAGCAACGACAACACATCAAACACCTACTGTTACCGCCGATACATCTCAAACACCTCAGGTCACAAAAAGTAAAAATGCTGCGAGTGCGGCTCCAGTACAGACAACTTTGTCCAGTATAGCAACGATTAAATCAGAGCGTTTTATTATGAGCATAGATGAGTTTGGGCGTATTTCTCAGTTTGAACTTTTAGAAAAGAAGTTCCAAGCAGACGAGGGTGTGAATTTAAAAATGTTGGGGGATAATGTTGTAAAACCTTTAGAACTTAGACTCTCAGATGCAAAACTCAATGAAGAAGCTTTTAAAATACCATATGTTAATACAGGTGAGCATACAGTAGATGTGAGCAATGGTGCCGAAACCGTAACATTAAAACAGACACTTTCTTCTGTGACTATTACAAAAACAATTACAGTGAAACCTACGGGTGAGTATGCCGTAACAGTTGATACATCTATAGATACACCATACTTCATCACACCTGGACAGCGTCCCATGGCAGACACTTCTATGTATATGCTTGTTCGTGGCGCTTTGATTAAGGGAAGCGATAGCATTATTACTACTATAGAAGATGGTGATGCTGAAGGGTATGAAAAATTTAACAATGCAAAAATTGCATCAGCTTTTGACAGATATGTAGCATCAATGTTTTTTGATTTTGATAAAGGTTTAAATGTATCTATCTTAAGGGTTGAAGACGGTGACCCCCTTATTTTTGTACAGGGGACACAAAAGTTTCATTTAAATGCGTATATTGGACCCAAGGAGCACGATACACTTGTCTCTATACATCCTGAACTTGCATATGCCATTGAATTTGGATGGTTTACATTTTTGGCAACTCCATTTTTTAAAGTTTTACTGTGGATAAATGATTATGTAGGCAACTGGGGTTGGGCAATTATACTTTTTACACTTCTTGTGAAAATAGTACTTTTTCCACTCTCCTACAAGGGTATGATGTCTATGCAAAAACTGAAAGACTTAGCACCTAAGATGAAAGAGCTTAAGGAAAAGTACAAAGGTGACCCCGCAAAGATGAATGCACAGATGATGCAGATGTACAAAAAGCATGGTGCCAATCCAATGGGAGGCTGTCTACCGCTTATTCTTCAAATTCCTGTATTCTTTGCACTGTATCGTGTACTTTTAAATGCTGTTGAACTTGAAGGTGCACCTTGGATTTTATGGATAGAAAACCTTGCACAAATGGATCCATATTTTGTACTTCCTGTTTTGATGGGTGCTTCTATGTGGTTTCAACAAAAGATTACACCCTCTAACTTTACAGATCCACTACAGGAAAAAATATTTAAATGGTTCCCTGTGATTATGACGATATTCTTTATTTATTTCCCATCTGGACTTGTGCTTTATTGGTTAGTGAACAACCTCTTTACCATTGCCCAACAATATTTTATCAACTATATGTATGCAAAACAAAAAGATGCAGCAGCTCTTGCACATAAGAAAACAAAGGACTAAGTGATGAAAAAGGTTGAAGCAACAACACTTGAAGCTGCGTATGCAGAAGCTTCAAAAGTGTTAGAATGTTCCATTTCACAACTTAAATGTGAAGTTGTACAGTATCCATCAAAAGGTTTTTTTGGTTTTTTACAGAAAAATGCAATCATAGTAGCTAGCTGTAAAAAGCATAAGTCACCTCATAAAATTTCTAAAAATATTGTGCTTTCGACTGAAACGATTAACCTTCCTTCAGAAGAAGAAAGTGTAGCATCTAAGATACTAGATGCAGTGCAAGTAGAACAAGTAGAACTTTCTCAATCAGAAAGAAAAATACCCGAAAAAGATACGGTTTTAGATGCTTTTTTTGATACTAATGTAAAAGAAGTTAAAGAAAATATAGAAGTAGAAAATAAGCTTTATAAAGAGGAAGATGTGCTGTATGATGAGCTAGCACTTCTCATAGAAACACAACTCAAAGAACTTTTTGAAAAATCATGTTTTGACATAGATGTGGTTGAAGTTGATGTGCTAGATAACACAGCACTTATTTTTATAGATGGTGAAGATGCAGCGCTCCTTATAGGGAAAGAGGGTTATCGTTACAATGCCCTTTCTTATATGATATTTAACTGGTTACATATAAAATATGAATTATTTATAAAACTTGAAATAGCTGAATTTTTGACTTCTCAGCAAGAGATGATACGCAACTATATTAAGCCTATAATAGAAAATGTAGAAAAGCAGGGCAAAGGAAAAACACGTTTTCTTGATGGTATTTTGGTACAAATTGCATTAGAACAACTGCGTGAACGTTTTCCAGACAAGTACGTTGCTGTAAAAACAGGAAGAGAAGGTAAAAAGTTTGTTGTGATTAATGAATTTAACAACCCTTCTAAAAGTAATACACCAACGTAATGAACCACTCAATTGCAGCCATCGCAACTGCACATGGGGTCTCCTCAATTTCTATTATTAGGGTAAGTGGAGATGATGCAGTTAGTATTGCTCATAAAATTTCACATTTAGAAGATATTATCCCTAGGTACGCACATTTAACGTCACTTTACAATACAAAAAATGACCTTATAGATCATGCCATTATGATTTACTTCGCCGCACCACACTCCTTTACAGGAGAAGAGATAGTAGAGTTCCAATGCCATGGAGGGATGATAGTTGCACAAGAAATACTAGACACTATTATTTCTTATGGGGTGAGACTTGCTCAGCCTGGTGAATTCTCAAAACGTGCTTTTCTCAATGGGAAAATAGACCTCACTGAAGCAGAAGCTATTTCTAAGCTCATAGAAGCAAAGTCTGTTGATGCTGCAAAAATACTGGCAAAACAGATGAAGGGTGAGCTTAAAGATTTTGTAGAAGAAAGTAGAGAAGCACTTTTACGCTCTCTTGCCTACTCAGAAGTGATGATAGACTATGCTGAAGAAGATATCCCAGAAGATATCATGAAAAGTATAGTATCTCAGTTAGATACACTTAGAGATAAAATAGAACAAATTGTTGATGCTAGTCATAGACGAAGAGGGCTTATAGAGGGATTTAAAGTAGCCATTATTGGGAAGCCAAATGTGGGTAAAAGTTCCTTGCTTAATGCCTTTCTCTCTTATGAACGAGCCATAGTCTCTGACATTGCAGGGACAACTAGGGACACCATAGAAGAGCAAGTCCGTATTGGTTCTCATATTATTAGACTGGTAGATACAGCAGGTATCCGTGAATCAGAAGATACGATAGAAAAGATAGGAATTGAACGTTCGCTTTCATCAGTAGAAGATGCAGATGTGATTGTGGCACTATTTGATTTTTCTGAAGTATGTGACAGTGAAGATGAAAAGATTTTTTCTATTCTTGAAGAGATTAATGATAAGCATATTATCGTTGGACTCAACAAATCAGACTTAAGTAGAAAATTTGAATGTGATACTTTAAATAAATATGATGTCATAGAAGTAAGTGCTAAAAAAGCCTTTGTGAAGCTCACACAAAAACTCGCACTTCTTTTTGATGGCATTGGGGAAGGTGATGAGTTAATGTTGATATCTGCACGTCAAATAGAAGCAGTGACTAAAGCAAAGAATTCTATAATAGAGGCAAAAACACCTTTACTTATGGGTGAATTGGAGTTTTTTTCTTATCATTTACAAGAAGCGGTGAAGTCCATTTCATCTATTTCAAAACCTTATGACAGTGAAGAAATACTTGACAAGATGTTTGGCGAATTTTGTTTAGGTAAATAGTATGGAAATATTTATAACCATAAAAGAGATTGAAAATATAGAACTCTATGGGGTACTTTTTTTACTTCTCTTTACGCTTTGGTTTATCCGTAATACGATTAAGTACCATAAAGGTGAAAAACGTAAAGTGAAACATTTACATCGTTTTGCAAGAGAAGGCGAGTCTCTTTCTCAGTATGAATTAGCGAAGCGTTATGCCAAAGGTCAAGCAGTACGAAAGAGCTGCCAAAATGCCGCCTATCTTTCTCAAAAAGCAGCGCTTTCAGGTGATAAAAATGCTCAAGCACTCTTGGACAAAATACTTAAACATGAAAAATATTAATTTTTAGGTGTTAATAGAGTAGTAATATTAAATGTGTATAATACTATGAATACTATATTAGGGAATAAAATGTTTAAAACAATCTATTTATCTGCTAGCTTACTTTTGTTACTTTCGCTTTTTTCTGGATGTGTGTCGAAAGACATTCCATTAAATCCTCAGGGACAAAATGTAAATCCATACAATGTCAATGATGTAGATCTCTCTGACCTTGATGAAAACCTTACTGAGTCTGAAATGATTATGACAGAAAATACTGAAGATGCTAAGATGGCACGCATAGCATTCCCCACTTCAGAGTATTATGCCTTGCCCAGAAAAGGAAGAGGTACAGTAAAAGGGACTATTTATGTAAATGATTTATATGATATGAGGGTTGTTGGTGCAGGTACAAGACTTTACTTAAACCCTGTTACATCATACTCAAAACAATGGTATGTTGAAAGTTACTTAGGTGGAGCTAGAATGCAAAAAGCAGATGCTAGACTTTTTAATTATTTGAAGTTTACTGCAGCAGATAGCAACGGTGACTTTGCATTTTATGGTGTACCTAATGGATCTTATTATCTTATAGGTACAGTTAAATGTTCTGTTCAATGTGGGTATGAGAGTGAAAAAAGTATACGCATAGCCACTCGTGTATCTGTACAGGGAAATCAAGTTGTAAAGAAAGATTTGACTAGGGTATCATCAGACTAAAAAAGCTCTACCCTTTAGGATAAGCAAGTTTCAGTGCTTTGTAAAGCCTTTCAGGGCTAATGTTCTCATCATTTTCTAAGATACCTTGCATAATAACATTGTCTTCTTCACCATCCCATATTTTGATATAAGAGCCATCTTTATAGCCGTGGTCTTGTCTAAATTTATTGAGTATATTTTTCCCCACGTAGAGTTTATAAAGTGCATCAAGGTTAAGTCCAGACTGCACTGCCACATCTACAAAGGCTTCCATGAGTTTTTGTGTTGATGCTTCACAAAAAAGTGTTTTCATAAGCACTTCAACAACAGCTATTTGTTCATAGTCATCTTTGAAATTTTCTTGTATTTCTCCTGAAAAACTTGAAAAGTTTGGAAGGTCTATAATGTTACGTGCTAGCGTGTCAATGCTACCAAGATTTCCTCTTTTATAATCTTCTAAACCTTGAGACATAATAAAGTGCCAAATATCCACAGCTTCTATTTTTATGTTGGCATAGTCTGGTTTAGCATCTATATTTTTCCAGTGTTTCCAAGGGTAAGACTCTATGAGTTCTGCACATTCAAGGTAAGTACAACGTTTCCAGTC
>CAYXTZ010000084.1:0-6718 GCA_964468535.1 uncultured Sulfurovum sp. | reverse complement strand
GTACTCTTTCTGTTTCCTTTTGTGTGTATACCTATTGTCACAGTATGCCCACCCAGTACAGGATCATACACTACATCAAAATAAGTAAAGCCGTCTTTATCTGTTATTCCTTGTGTTTGAGCACCATCTTTACTTTCTGGATTTTCAATATGGGCAATAGCTAACCGTCCTCTGGTGTTTCCAAAAAAACGTTTTTCATTTCCAATGATATATGTTAATCCATCTGTGCTTTCTAAGTTAAAAGAACCCTCTGAAAATGTTAGGTTTGTTCCAACACCAGAGATAGTCCAATCTCCCAAGTATGCATTATCTGTTTTCCCCGCTGAAGGAATAACAATAAGATTATCTCCCACTGCTACATCTGTTTGTGAAAAATCAATACCATCATCGTAAAAAGTGATTGGAGTAGCACTTTGTATGCCACCCTCTACATGTTGTAATTTACTATTTCTAATCTCTTTAACACCATTTATCAATGACATCTTTAGTGCCAAATTGGAGATAGGATTGCCACTTTTGTCTGTAGCATGTACTCTAAAGTGATCGATAAACCCTCTTTCTTCATCATACTCGGTTGATTCATAATTAATAGACAAACCAACTGTACCAGGTGAATTAGTTCCTCCACCATCAGGCTTACTGTTACTTCCACATGCACTAAATATTAGTAGTGATACAATAAATATAAAACTTGCAATTATGTTTTTTTTCATGACTTTCTCCTCAATGTTTAGTAAAGGTAATTAAGTCCAAAAACAACACTACCTAATTCATTTATTTGATCTGAACCAGAGAGTGAATATCTATAGCTCACATCAATGTCAAAACTTTCTCCAAGACCCACAACAACTCCAGCTTGTCCACCATAAACAAAGTCTGTCGTGTCCACACCTGTACTCTCGTAATTTACTATACCTATATTTCCGCCAATAAATGGTCTTATGTCAAACTCTGATTTATTTGAGAAAAAGAAATAATCAACCATCAAAAACCCTTTTTCAACATTTTGATCATCCTCACTGCTGTCAAAATAATTAAACGCAAACGTTGCTCTCCACTCATCTGATTGTGCACCAAAGCGAATACCATATTCTACTGCATCCCCTTTATGGTTAAACTCGTTAAGTCTTTCTCCTTCAACCGTTGCAGCTCCAAACTCTAAGCCCAAAAAGCCTTTTGTACCCACATCATAATTCCCTGCATAAAGCGAACTTCCAATCATTGTACCTAGTAGTACAGCTACTATTTTTTTTACCATCATATACTCCTTCTTCCTTATTTATAATTATGCATTATACATATACATTGCACAAGCATAGCATATTTTATATTATTTAAGATTAAATATTTTTAAATATTAGAATGTCAATAAGGGGGCGTTCTAAAATTTCTCCATTTTATCTTAAACTTGCGCGTATAACACGTCCTTAAAGGAGAATCTCGATGAATAAGTGTGCTAATCAATAATTTAAACTATATTGCTACAACAGGGGGTTAAAGTGGTAGTAAGAGAGGGACTCGAACCCTCGACCTCCGGCTTATGAGACCAGCGCTCTAACCAGCTGAGCTACCTTACCACTTATTATGAAGAGACGGAATTTTATCTAAAGATTGCTTTATTGTCGATGTATTTTAGAAAAAAATGATAAATTTAATAAAAAAATTATACCTTAGTCGTAGTGACTCATATTAATTAAATAATTTAAATAAACTTATTGACAAATTAACAAAAAATCACTACAATGCGAGTATTAAAATATAAAATAATTTAAAGGAGTCATAATGGCATTTGAACCATTAAAAGACCGACTACTCATTCTACGTGAAGAACAGTCAAACCAAACTGCTTCGGGGTTATATATACCTGATACCGCAAAAGAGAAACCTCTCGAAGGAAAAGTAATAGCAGTAGGGCCTGATGCAAAGGAAGATGGAATCAATGTTGATGATACTGTTGTATTTGCAAACTACTCAGGCATGGAAGTCACTATTGAAGGTACAGAATACTTGATTTTAAAGAGTGAAGAAGTACTAGGTTTAATTAAATAAGAAAGGGTTGAATATGGCAAAAGAAATACATTTTTCAGACAAAGCAAGATCTGGACTTTTTGAAGGCGTTACTAAACTAGCTGACGCAGTGAAAGTAACTATGGGTCCTAGAGGGCGCAATGTCCTAATACAAAAATCATATGGGGCACCACATATCACTAAAGATGGTGTTTCTGTAGCACGAGAGATAGAACTATCAGACACACTCGAAAACATGGGCGCACAACTGGTTAAAGAAGTTGCTTCAAATACTGCTGATGAAGCTGGTGATGGAACAACAACTGCTACTGTACTAGCACATGCTATCTTTAAAGAAGGTCTTAGAAATATCACCGCTGGAGCTAACCCTATAGAGGTAAAACGTGGTATGGACAAAGCATCTGTTGCCATCATCGAAGAACTTAAAAAAATCTCTAAAGAGGTGAAAGATAAAAAAGAGATAGCACAGGTTGCTACCATTTCTGCAAACTCTGATGAAACCATCGGTAATCTCATAGCTGAAGCTATGGAAAAAGTAGGCAAAGATGGTGTCATTACCGTAGAAGAGGCTAAAGGCATCAATGATGACCTTGAAGTGGTTGAGGGTATGCAGTTTGATAGAGGGTATATTTCGCCATACTTTGTAACCAATACAGAAAAAATGACTTGTGAACTTGAAACACCTATTATCCTTTTAACTGATGGTAAAGTGACATCATTAAAAGATTTAGTGCCTATGTTGGAACAAGTACAACAAAGTGGCAGACCTCTTCTTATCATCGCAGATGATATAGAAGGTGAAGCTCTTTCTACATTGGTTCTCAATAAACTCAAAGGTGTCTTAAACATTACAGCAGTAAAAGCACCTGGTTTTGGTGATAGAAAAAAAGAGATGCTAAAAGATATTGCAGTACTCACTGGTGCCACACTCATCACAGAAGAACTTGGACTCACGCTTGAAAAAGCAACACTGGCTGACTTAGGTCAAGCAGCACGTGTTGTCATAGATAAAGACAATACTGTCATCGTAGATGGTAAAGGGGACAAAGATGCAGTGGTGGCTCGTGTCAGTGAAATAAAAACACAGATAGGTACTACCTCGAGCGAATATGACAAAGAAAAACTTCAAGAACGCTTAGCAAAACTTTCTGGTGGTGTTGCTGTCATTAAAGTAGGAGCGGCCACTGAGACTGAAATGAAAGAGAAGAAAGACAGAGTCGATGATGCACTTTCAGCTACAAAAGCAGCAGTAGATGAAGGTATAATCATCGGTGGTGGAGCAGCCCTCATTAAGGCAAGCCAAGCTGTAAATCTTGACCTTAAAGAAGATGAGGCAGTTGGAGCAGAGATTATCTTAAGAGCAATGTTTGCTCCCATGAAGCAAATCGCTCAAAATGCTGGCTTTGATGCAGGTGTGGTTGCAGATAAAATTTCTCACTCAAAAGAAGCAAACTTAGGCTTTAATGCCGCAACGGGTGAGTATGTAGATATGTTTGATGCGGGCATCATTGATCCATTCAAAGTAGCACGTGTTGCATTACAAAATGCTACATCTGTGGCATCTCTACTTCTTACTACAGAAGCTACAGTTTCAGATATCCCAGAAGAAAAAGTACCTGAAATGCCTCCAATGGGTGGTGGCATGCAAGGTATGATGTAAAAACCATTAAGTAAACGTGAATAGTTTCACGTTTACACTATCTATCACCCTTGAATCTTTTTATCTCTGAGTAGTTTTTGAAATTCAAATACAGGTAAAGGTTTAGAAAAATAATAACCTTGGATATAGTCAGCCCCAAAAGAATTCAGCATTTCAACCATTTCCTTTGTTTCTACACCTTCTACAACTATTTTCATACCTATATTATGTCCCAACTCTATCATAGCATTTACAATACGCTGGTCTTCTTCATTGCTTAAAATATTATCTACTAAGCTTTTATCAATCTTTAAAATATCTGCAGGGAATTTTTTTAAGTATGTAAAAGATGTGTAACCAGTACCAAAATCATCCAAAGAGATACCTACACCTAATTTCTTCAACTTATGGAAATATTTTTCTGTTTTTACTTCACCTAACATTGCAGTACCTTCTGTAATTTCAAACTTAATTCTTTCAGCTAAGACCTGATGATGTTTTAACTGTTTTTCTACATGTTCAACAAACCTACCAGTAGCAATTTCCATCATTGAGACATTAATAGAGACTTCAATACTTTTAAATTTAAATAGTTCCCAGCGTTTTTGTTGCTTTAAAACTTCTTCAAGAACAAATCTTCCTAATTTAACAATAAATCCTGTTTTTTCCATAAGTCCTATAAATACATCAGGCGAAATAAATCCAAACTTAGGATGAATCCATCGAATCAACGCTTCAGCTGCAATCAATTCCTGTGTATCTGTTTTAACTATGGGTTGATAATAAATTTCAAACTCCCCTTTATCCAATCCACTTTTCATATCATTATGTAAAGTAAATTCATCATATTTACTCTGATGAATTACTGAATTATATACTTCAATTACACTGTCACCCTCTTTTTGTGCTTGCGAAAGTGCTTTATATGCGTTATCAAGTAATGTTCTTGTAGAGCCACTATCTGGGTAGACAGAAATACCTGAAGAAACAGTTATGTGTAAATTAACATCTTCCATTTTATAAAATGTTGCCAGTTTAGTTTGAATATTATTAACCAACTCAATAACATCATCTACTGACTCAACATTTGAAACTGTCAGTAAAAAATGATTATCAAAAGTATGATAAATATTCAAACTCATTTCACTGACAATGCTACTTAAATACTTAGAAAACTTAAGTATCAAATCATTAGATTGTTCAAATCCAATAATAGTACGTAACCTAGAAAAATTATCTACACTCAATAAAATAAGTGCTATTTTATTATCGTTGGTATGGATTTTTGAAAAAAGTTTGGGTAAATCATGTAAAACTTTGGTTTGGTTAGGTAGCTTCGTAAACTGATGTAGCAATGACGCATCAATAGATTTTTGCATTTTACTTAAATCTTGTATCGTCATAATATTATAATAAGTAGTCTTGCTAACTTTTAATATATCCAAATATAAATTTATCTTTATTTCTTTAGCATTGGCATCTTTTAAGAGTACTTGAAGAAATTTTAATACAGTATTTCCAGATTTAGATTTTTGACTTTGTACAAAGTCTGCAAAATATACCCATTCTCTTTTAATGTTTATCTCTAGGATGGTTTTAAGTGCATTAGTAAAAGTTTTTTCTTTTACTGCTAGTAACTCTGTCATAGATTGATTAAAAAATATAATCTCATTTTTATCCGAAAGGATTAACATCGCATCTTTGGCACTATGAAAAGCTTTTTTGAAAACTTCAATATCCTGACCAACCGTCTTTAGCAGTTTCTTTTTTTCTTTTTTAATTAAATACAGATGCAAAAATAAAAATAAAAAAGTAAGTCCTATGGCAAAAAATACATACTCATTTTTATCCGTAGTATTTATAAAACTTCTGAACGTTGACTGTAGTGATTCCATACCATGCCCTTTAAAGATTAAGCTAAATTATATCATAGCTCAATTAAAACTCATGATTTACTTAAACATAATGCTTCTATTTTTGTAAATTCATCTTCTAAAATAAATTTATTATCTATTTCTAACGAAGATAGTTCAATCACTTTTCCCCCAACTGAAGTTTTTGACCATCCTCGTTTACATTGGTTTTTTGGATTATTCATCACTATTTTTTTTTGCATATATTCTATAGTTTGTATTTTTTTCTCCAATACAAATAGCATAGACTGTTTAAATTGTTTTTGTCTTTCTGGTATAAATACAGTAAAACGCTCTAGTTTATACGCTATAACACGAAAATACTCATCTTTAAGTACTTGAAATGTATCGTGGGTTTCTTGTAGTTTACGTACAGGGGAAGAACGTCGTAATAAATCAGAATTGTACGAAAGTGTATTTGAGAGTGTTTGTATTTTACTGTTTATTGCATATTTATATCTATCTGCTAATTCACTTAATGTATATAGAATTTCTCTACTATCAGGTAATATCATTTCTATCGCTGCAGAGGGTGTAGGGGCACGTAAATCTGCCACAAAATCACTTATCATCACATCTACTTCATGACCTACTGCTGACACTACAGGTGTATGCATATCAAACAATGCATCTGCGACTTTTTCTTCATTAAAAGCCCATAAATCTTCGGAAGAACCTCCTCCACGACCTACTATCACCACATCTACATTCAAACTATCTGCATAACGTAAAGCATTTGCTATCTGCCCAGCAGCTTGTTCTCCTTGCACTAGTGTGTCTACAATAGTTACTTCGACTAATGCCCATCTTTTTTCAATGATTTTAAGCATATCATGTAAGGCTGCTGAGTCTTTAGCTGTAACAAGGGCTACTTTTTGAATGTGCTTAGGTATAGTTTTTTTAGATTCAGAAGAGAAGTACCCTTTCTCTTTTAACTTTTTTTTCAACTGCTCATACGCCAAAGCCAGAGCTCCTTGTCCGTAAGGCTCTATGCGTACAGTCTGAAACTGATACTCTCCTCTAGGAGTATATACGGAGACCGACCCCTCCACCACGATATGCATCCCTTTTTCTATACGAAACTTCATTTTAGCCACAGAAGAACGCCACATCACGCACTTAATGGAACTTTTGTCAT
>CAYXTZ010000083.1:0-6751 GCA_964468535.1 uncultured Sulfurovum sp. | reverse complement strand
ACCTGTATCAAAAAGTGATAAGTCTGAAAATGAAAGAGCTAAAGTGCATTTAGATATTATTGAAACTACAAGTATTACTGCATATGAAGATGTTGAAAAGAGATTTAAGCAATCTAGAGATATAGATGATGCATTATTTTTAGCAAAAAGTTATTATAAAAAAGGTAATTATGAAAAATCTGAGTATTGGGCACTAGAAACGAATAAGCTTGATTCTTCGATCGAAGAAAGTTTTTTTATTTTTGTTAAATCTAAAAAACATTTAGGAAAGAAAAATGAAGCAGTATCTATTCTAAATAGTTATTTGAAGCGTACAAATTCTCGTGATGCAAGAATTTTATTAGAACAATTAGAAAAATAATAAATTTTATTATTACATATATAATATGGTATACTTTAATCTATCATAAAGCAGATAAACGAAGAGGTAAAAATGGTTAAACTTATTGAAATCATGTTAAAAGAAAAGCTTTTAACTAAAGATGCTATATCGACTTTAGTGAAGAGTAGACCTCCTAAAAAAATATCTTTTGCAAATCTTCTTGCAGAAGATATGATTGATTTGCATACTGTCGAGCTATTTTTAGCTAAAAAAATAAGACAAGGTGTAATCACCTTGTCTCATTTGGAAAAGATTGAAGGGATTAGCATAGTCCCTATCATTGAAGAAGTTGCTAAAGAGTTACATATTGAATATGTTGATTTAGATGATGTTGAAATGGATATGAAACTTTTTGCTAGAGTATCTTATAAGCAACTTTTGAAATATAATATTATTCCTATTGAAGAGAATGATTTACATGTCTTAATTGTTTTTGATGACCCTCTTGATTTAGCTGCACAAGACACAGTGCAAAGACTTTTTCCAAAAAAACCAATACGTATTGCTATATCAAAACCTTCACAAATTAGTACTCACTTGCAACGACTTGAAATCAATGAAAGCATAAAAGGTTTAGTCTCTGACATACGTAAAGATTTAAACCAAGAAGGCAATGCAGATGAGCAAGATGATGATAATCCAGCTGTTTTAAAATTGATTGATATCATTTTAAAATCAGCCATTTTTCTTGGTGCTAGTGATATACATATTGAAGCAACAGAAAAATCTTGTATTATTAGGACACGAGTAGATGGAATGTTACGTCAAAGTTTTACTTTTGATAAAGATATTTTTAATCCGCTTGCTTCCCGTATGAAACTTTTATCAAATTTAGATATAGCAGAAAAAAGAAAACCACAAGATGGGAGATTTTCTGCGACTGTTGCAAAAAAAGATTTTGACTTTAGGGTCTCTACATTACCAACTATTTTTGGCGAGTCTATAGTCTTACGTATCTTAGATAAATCAAAGGCAATGATTCGCCTTGAAGATGCAGGGATGAGTAAATTTTGTTATGATAAGTTTTCTGAGGCAATTAAAGTTCCTTATGGTATTGTACTTGTAACTGGTCCTACTGGTTCTGGTAAAACTACAACACTTTATGGTGCGATCAATGCCATTAAAGATGTTAAAGATAAAATTATAACGGTTGAAGATCCAGTGGAGTATCAAATGTCTGGATTGCAACAGGTAAATGTACGAGAAAATGTAGGTCTTGGTTTTGCTGCTGCACTAAAGTCTATATTGAGGCAGGATCCAGATAAGATTATGATTGGGGAAATACGTAATCAAGAAACGCTTAGAATTGCTATTCAAGCTGCACTTACTGGACACTTAGTACTTTCTACATTACATACAAATGATGCTATATCCTCTATATCTAGAATTTTGGATATGGGGATAGAAGAGTATCTAGTCTCAGGTGCATTAGTAGCCATACAGGCTCAAAGGCTAGTAAGGAAGATTTGTATTCATTGTAAAAAAGAATCTATACTAGACCCTATGCTTTTTAAAGAAGTAGAACAGTATTTACCTGAAAATCCTATCTTTTATAAAGGTGAGGGCTGTAAAGAATGTGGACATAGTGGCTATGCAGGGCGTGAAATGATATCTGAAGTTTTAACTATATCTGAGACCTTAGCACGAATGATTGCAAAAGTGGCATCAAAAGAAGAATTAACTAAACAGGCCATAGAAGAAGGTTTTGTAACGATGTTTGAAGATGGGGTAAAAAAAGCCCTTGAAGGTAAATCTACCATTGAAGAAATATTTAGAGTAGCAAGGTTGTAGTATGAAATATTTTAGCGTTACAGTGATGGAAAAAGGTAAAAAACGAAAAGAAATAGTAAAAGCAGAGAATAGAATGTCAGCAGTTAGTATAGCAAAACAAAAGTTTCCTCGGACATTGGTGACTAGAGCTACAGAAACGTCTGTACCACTTGAAAATATTATTGCACAATTCTATGAGGGTTTTAAAAAGTCTTCAAAGAAAAAAATACCTATTCAAGATAAGATATCAACGATTCGTCAAATTGCAGTTATGACAGATGCTGGTATAGCAATTAATGATACTTTGGCTGAAGTCTCTGATAATACTCAAAATAAACAACTTAAAGAAATTTATGCAAAAATAAATGCAGACATCAATGCAGGTAATAGTATGTCAGATGCTATGGAGCCTTATACTGAAGAGTTTGGACATGTTGCCTTAGCCATGACAAACCTTGGTGAAAGAACAGGTAACATATCAGAATCTTATCATAAGCTAGCAAATATCATGGAGAGCATTAGGGACAATACCGCGAAATTCAAAAAAGCTATACGTGGGCCACTTATCACTTTGGCCGCAATGGGTATTGCCTTTACGGTATTGATTATGGTTGTTGTGCCAAAATTTAAAGATATTTTTTCCAAGTTTAAAACAGAACTACCTTTACCAACACGTATATTGTTGAATTTAGAATGGGCATTTTCAAATTATGGTTTATTAATTATTGCCTTATTAGTTGTAGGTATATTTACTATAAAGACCATGTATAAAAGCAATAAAGACTTTAAATATAAAATGGATAAATTGATGATACACCCACGGTTTTTTCTTATCAATAAAGCCATTTTTCTTTCAACAATGCATAAATATAATTTAGTATTTGGTGAGCTTGTGAAATCTGGTATTCCTGTAGCAGAAGCACTAGATACGGCTGTAGGCATGGTGGACAATGCTGCCATGAAGGAACAGTTCTTAACAGTGAATTCTAATATAGGTAGAGGTATGTCGTTAGCCGAATCATTTCAAATTACTGGACTTTATGAAAATATGCTCTTACAGATGATTAAAGCAGGAGAAACTGGTGGGCAACTGGATGCCATGCTTGATAAGGTGACGCAGTATTATGATATGGAATTTCAGGATTTAATAGATAACTTAGCCGCATATATTGAGCCAATCATGATGTTTTTTATTGCAATTTTAGTGTTGCTTATGGCTCTTGGTATCTTTATGCCAATGTGGGATCTTGGTAAGGCAGTTAAAGGATAATATTCATTGAGCAAGAGGTATATCATTTTTACCTCTTTTAAAGTTGATGATATCTTAAAGCTTTTTCTAAATCCTCTTGTGTATCTATGCCGAAACTTTCTGTTTTTACTTCTACCATAGCTATGGAATACCCATGGTATAGTACCCTTAATTGCTCTAGTTTTTCTATCTCTTCGAGAGCTGCGGGAGTGCTTTTGCAGAATGTTTCTAGTGACTTCATCGTAAAGCCATAAATACCTAAGTGTCCCTTGTATAAATCAAAATGATGGTCTCTTGGATAAGGTATTTTTGCTCGTGAAAAGTAGAGTGCGATATCATTCTTATCTGTTACAACCTTAACGATATTTGGGTCATCCGCTTCAGGGTTAGAAATAAATTTATAGCAGGAATTCATGAGTATATTCTCATTACCTATATTTCTTTTTGTTAGATTGTGTACAGCGTTTACAACTTCTGTTTCTATAAAAGGTTCATCCCCTTGTACGTTAAGGATAATTTCATTTTCTGAAAGTTTTAGTATTTTAGCGGCTTCATAGATACGATCAGTGCCACTTTTGTGGCTTTGTAATGTCATCACAGCTTTTATATTATGTGACCGTGCTATATCTATGACTTCTTGTGAGTCTGTAGCGATAGTGACTTGATCTATGTCTTGCACTGCCATAGCTGTTCTAATAACCATAGGTATACCTCCAATATCAGCTAGCACTTTATTTGGGAATCTGCTTGAACCTATACGTGCAGGAATAATAATCATCGTAAACCTTTAAGAGAATTGACCATAATTTTACACTCTCTATGCTAAAATACTAGCAAGAATTATATTATATAATGTGATAGTCATGTGAATACTCTGCTAAAGAGAATGCGGTGTTAGGTTTTTTTAGCTTTGATTAAAAGGTGTAGGATGATAAACAAAAAAGCTTTATTGCTTCTAAATATGGGTGGCCCCAATAATGTTGATGAAGTTGAACTTTTTTTGCGTAATATGTTCGCAGATAAAAATATATTGGTGATGAATCCCTATTTGCGTAAGTTTGTTGCAATGATTATTATCAATAAACGTCTTGATGATGTGAAAGATAATTATCAATTATTAGGTGGAGAATCACCCCTTCCAAAACTGACAAATATCTTAATAGATAAACTTAGAAAATATATAGATATGCCTATTTTTCCTGTTATGCGATATGTTCCCCCTTACGCAGATAAAGCGTTGGAAGAATGCCAAGAACAGGGAATTACGGAACTTATATTATTTCCAATGTATCCTCAATACTCTACAACAACAACGTACTCATCTGTAGAAGATATAAAACATCGTTGTAGGGTTTTAGGATACAACCCTAAGCTAACAGTGATTGAGCCGTATTATGATGATTATGACTATATAGAAGCATCTGTAGAGAAGATTGTAGAAACGATGGAGGGCAAAGACACAAAAGAGTATGATTTGTTGTTGTCAGCCCATGGTTTACCTGTAAGTATCATACAAGCAGGCGACCCTTATCAAAATCAAGTGGAAGGAACTGCGTCCGCAATTAAAATTTATTTACATGAGCGAGGTATCAAGTTTCATGATATTAAGCTTGTTTATCAGTCCAAAGTGGGAAGCTCTGCTTGGCTTGAACCAAATCTTATAGATGTACTTCGTAATCCTAAGCATAGAAAAGTAGTTATTTTTCCTTTAGCCTTTACCTTGGATAATTCTGAGACAGTCTTTGAGTTAGATATTGAGCATAGAGAAATAGCAGAAAAGATAAGGTATGATGACTATGTGGTGGCTAGCTGTATGAACAGTTCTGAAAAGTTTGTTGATTTGATTGTAGATAGGGTATTAAAAGTATAATGCAAACGATTGAAGAAAGTTTTGCAGTAAAGACTGAGATGAATCGCTCTAAATTTATTTTACACCTTGTTTCTATATCTAAGTATAAAGGATTGCAAGATAAGTTAAAAAAATAAAAAAATAAATAATCGAGACTGACTAGTTTAGATAGGCACCACGAGCACCACCTGTAGATACATTTTCTTCCTTATCCTCTATTGGAGAATCTTCTTTTCCCTTTTCTTCCGCTTTGTCCATAAATTCAAAAATATCATTAGGTGTATTGTTAATATTTACTTCAATATTACGCATTAATTGTTCAATTTTATCTGTTATTACATGCAAGGCATTGAAATACTTTTCGAGTGCCATAATGTCATTGGAGTCTAAAGGTTTTTCTTTACCTAAAAATGTTTTAGATCTATTTTTTATTGCTATATTGTGTAGAGAAATATATTCACCATCCATGTGATAAATGAATTTTTCGATTTCCTTTAAGTCTTCTAGTCCTTCTTCGTATAATAGATTTGAAGCAATATTTTTGAACCAAAAATAAAAGTCAGTATTTAAAAAACTATTTTTATAATTGATATTTTTATTAATATGACCTGAAATAAGTTGATTTACTTCAGACAGCCATTTGTTATGTTCCATTTTGGCTATATGCATACTTTTTAAATATTTTTTTTTATTATCCATCGCTTTTAGTCCTTTAATTATCGAGACTATAGCATAAAAGTTCTTATGGATAGGGCTTAACCCCTATCGGTGACTAGAGTGCCTCAATATCTGTTTCATCTGTTCTGATTCGAAGTACAGAATCTATAGAGCTAACAAATATTTTACCATCACCAATTTTACCAGTTTTAGCAGCAGCAGCGATAGCATCTACAGCTTTTTTAGCATACTCATCATCTGATACAATGATTTCTATTTTTATTTTAGGAATAAACTCAACAACATACTCTGCACCTCTATAGAGTTCTGAGTGACCTTGTTGTCTTCCGTAACCTTTTACTTCAGATACTGTCATACCTTCAATACCAGCTTCAACTAGAGCATCTTTTACATCTTCTAGTTTAAATGGTTTGATTATTGCTTCTATTTTTTTCATTTTGTTTCCTTTATATCTTTATTATATCAACTAGATACTTTTTAAGTAGCTGCTTACGTGAACCCCTCTGTTGAAGGGGACATAATATTAGCGTAGCGAACAGAGATTTTTCTTTGTTCGCATCCCATTATAAGTTCATCTCTTTTTCACCATGAATTGTTTCATCGAGACCTGTTGATTCATCTTCTTCAGAGACTCTAGCTCCACCTGTAAGTGCAGATGCTATATAGTAAACTATTACCGTTCCAACTAATGTCCATAGACCAACAATAATAACTGATTCTACTTGAACAAGAAATTGTCCCATTCTGTCTCCAGATTCTTTAAGCGGACCATCCCATAATAAGTCTTTGTCATTAAGTGCAAAGAATGCAACAGCTAACGCTC
>CAYXTZ010000082.1:0-6877 GCA_964468535.1 uncultured Sulfurovum sp. | reverse complement strand
CCTCTGACTCTGACTTTACCCCTGTAGTCATGCGTGTACAAGCTGAAGGCATAAAAGTATTTGGTTTTGGCGAAAAGAAAACCCCTAAACCTTTTATGGCTGCATGTTCACAATTTATTTTTACAGAAAAACTCATGAGTAACTACACCGCACAAGACAATCAAAGCATCTCTGTAAGACAATCACCCGTACGAAAATCTGGTAAAGAAATGCGTCAAGACACATGGCTAGTCAATGTCCTACGTACAGCACTAGAACAAACTATGGATGAAGATGGCTGGGCAAATCTGGCAAGTATAGGGAAGTATATCAATAATTCTACTTCATTTTCACCTATTAACTTTGGCTACAAAAAACTTTCAAACCTTATAGATGAGATAGATTTATTTGATATCTATGTTGATGAGAACAGTAAAATGATGAGTATAAGAGATAAGAGGATGGGGAACTAAGTCTCTTCTACTTTTTTCTTAGGTTTTTTAACGTTTACCGCAGGCTCTACAAACTCACCTTTAATGAGCCCTGCTTCATGCAAGAACTGTGAAGGCTTATAGTCTATCTTTTTTACTTTGTCAAATTTAGCCAAAGACAAGTAGAGTCTGTCTCTAGCACGAGTAACTGCTACGTAAAATAGTCTACGTTCTTCTTCTATGCTGGACATCATCTTTCTATTTGGGAAACGACCATCTACGAGGTCTATAACGTATACTTCTGGAAACTCTAGTCCCTTAGAGGCATGGACTGTCAGTAGGTTTACCCCTTCACCTTCACTCAACTCATTGCCACCAAGTACCATGGCATTTACAAAACGTCTTAACTCTTTGTATTGACGAGAAAGGTCAAGTAAAAGTCTTGCTTTGCGTTCTATGCGTTCTTTCGCCTGTTTTTTCTTCTCTTCGTCCACTTCTCCTGATTTTAAACGTCCACGCTGTACGCTGAGGAGTTCTACTATACCTGTATAAAGTGTAGACTGTATAGCATATTTTAAAATATCAGAAGGTTTTTCTAGCGTATGGATGTCTCGCATAAGTGTATAAAACTCTTTAAAAAACGTCACGCCATCTATGGTAAGTTTTGGGTGTTTGAGCAGTGCATGCTTGTAGATAGAAGACTCTAAATCTAAAGATTTAAAGCGTGTGGCAGTTCCTATCTCATTATCATCATCAAAGAGTCCTAACTGTATATTTTTATTTGGATTTAGTTTGGGTAAATCATGTACTTTAGGGTAGAGAACACCTTGCATAAACCTACCCTCTCCAAAGTGTAAAAAACACTGAAAAAATTCTTTTGAGAGTGCAGAACCTACTCCACGAGCATACTCAAATACATGGATGAACGCCATCATATCTTTAGGGTTTACGAGTAAAGACATGAGGTCAAGTAAAAACTTGACCTCTTTTGCATCAAAAAAACTTGTACCTCCTTTACGTTTACAAGGTATACCATATTCACGAAGACTTGCCTCTACACCATCAGCAGACGAATTATTGCGAAATATAACCGCTATTTGGTCATTGGGTACATGTGTTTGTTTGATTCCCTGAGCGATGGACTGATACTGTTCAAATAAGTCATTAAACATCAAAAGTTTAGGTGGATATGATTTAACTACCCTTCCTACTTCTAGCTTTTTAGGGTAGATACGCTCATTGCGTTCTATCACCCTGTTTGCAAGTGAGAGTATGGGTGCAGTGGAGCGGTAGTTTGTTTTGAGTGTAAATACTTCTGCATCAGGGTAACGTGTTGAGTAAGTTGCGATATTTTCTATATTTGCACCATTAAAAGCATATATGCTCTGGTCATAGTCTCCCACACAAAAAAGAGACTTTGGTTTGAGCATATCTATGAGTGAAGACTGCAAAGTATTTGTATCTTGGTACTCATCTACCAGCACTTCAGTAAAAGGGATGGTATGTGTTTCTAAATGCGTATTCATACGAAGCAGAAGGTCATTAAAAGAAGCAAAACCATACTCCAGTTTTTCTTTTTCAAACTCATGTGTGATATCTAGATACACATCCATCACAGGTTCATGTTCTGGGTATTTTTCTAAAAACCATACATCAAAAGTCTCTAACGAAGCATTTTGATAGAGCGAATACTGCTCATACATATGTGTAGCTGAAAACGGCTGCATAGCTAGGTTCATACGCTCAAAGTTTCGTTTTTCATAGATGCTTCTAAAAAGTGTTTTGAGTTCGGAGGGTTGTTTAAGTGCTAGGTTTGGGTAAATTTCTTTAAGCCAACGGTAGCTCACTGCATGAAAAGTACCTGACTCTATTTTTCTCACCACTTTTTTTGGAAAATATTTCTCCAAGCGAGATATCATCTCCCCTGCTGCTTTGTTGGTAAATGTAAGTAAAAGTATGGAAGATGGTTCAACACCCGCATGAAGTAGGTGTGCAATACGCCCTACAATGGTAGAAGTTTTTCCAGTCCCCGCAGAAGCGATGATAAGGTTATGACCTAAAGGTGCAGTAGCAGCAGAACGCTGCTCGTCATTAAGAGCGTTAAGGGGCAATTAGTTTAGCCCTAAAAGATAGTAGGTATTTTTACCTTGTACTTGTTTTAGTTCAAGTTTATATTTATCTGACCAATGTTTCACAAGTTGAGTAAATGCAGAAAGGTTATCTGCACCTACATCTTCATTACATTTTATTTTAAGATACTTTTCTGAGTTTGACATCGCTATGAAACCCTTTTCAACAGCCAATGCATCATTAAAAGAAGGAATATGTGTAGAAAACTTCTCAAAACCCTCTGTATTTTCTATGATGTCATTCATTTGCTTGAGTGTCTGTTCTGTTTTTGTGTAACCAAGTTGTACCAAAAGTGCTTCTGAAGTGAGGTCTAAATGCATGGGTATCCTAAGTGATAATTTAAGAATTTATTGTAGCAAAATTTTGATTAGTCATGCGTAAAATTGTGTAGAAGCAGAATCCATTTCTACCTAATACTTAAAATAATGTATCCGCTATCTCATCTGAGACTTCAATTCTTGCTATGAGGTCTTTATAGTGTTCCACGTTTTGGAATGCTTTTTCGTAACGCCATCTTAGTACAAATTCGATGATTTCATTTTTAAGTACTACATCTAATGTTTCAGCTTTTCCAAAATACCCTAGCGAAATATTTTTAGCTTTTTTCTTTCCATTTTTATCTGGTTCATAAGTAATGGCAATAATCTGAATATATTTACCATCACGTACTTGGGCAAAGTCATCTTCTTTTAAACCAATACCAGAAAGGTTCATGGCTTTATATATAAAAATGTTATCAAAGTCTGGAGCTTTCTCAAAAATTTTTAGTTTTTCGTAGAGTGCTTTAACGCGTACAATATTGTCTTCTCGTACATTATCACAGTTTACTTCGACTACTGGTTTAGCTTGTGTTAGAACTTTTTGTACAGGTTCTCTAACACTTTCTTTTTCCGATTTTATTTCTCTTGAAGCAGGAGGTGCTACTTTCCCTTTTTCTTCTAACTTATCTTTCAAACGGCTAGTAAGAGCTTTTAACTTATCTAAATTGCTCGACATTGTTTCCCCTAAATGTAGGCTACATAAAGCCTATTAAAGTACATATTATTAAATATAGTACAGTAGTCTTTGTTACACTATCTTTAAATTATAGTTAATAATATCAATTCTTTCTATTTTTTAATAAAAAGATATACTTAAAATATAATATTTATAAATATATTACAATATTCTCCTCTATCCTCTAGGGCTTATAACCATTATTTAGATAAAATTCTTTTCAATATATTTATGAGGAATGACGTATGGATTATTTAGAGATAGTAGGTGGGGGAAAGTTAAGTGGTTCAGTAACAATATCTGGAGCAAAAAATGCCGCACTTCCTATCATCGCTGCAACAATTCTTTCTGACAAAAAAGTAACATTGACCAACTTACCCAACGTTGTTGACATCCGTACTCTACTCAAACTTCTAAACATGCTGGGTGGAGAAGTAGCACATAACACTACTGTTGCAGACATAAACAATAATAGCATCACTTCAACTAAGGCAGTGTATGAGATAGTCTCTCAGATGAGGGCTTCCATTTTAGTCTTAGGTCCCCTTCTAGCTCGTTTTGGTGAGTGTGAAGTGAGCCTTCCTGGTGGTTGTGCCATTGGGCAACGCCCCATAGACTTACACCTTAAAGCACTTGAATCTATGGGTGCAAGTATAGAAATAAAAGGTGGATACGTTAGAGCTGAAGCTAAAAATGGACTACAAGGTGCCAAAATAGTTTTCGATAGAATTACCGTAGGTGGTACAGAAAACATCGTCATGGCAGCAGCTCTTGCTCACGGGACGACCACCATACTAAATGCAGCTAAAGAGCCTGAGGTTGTACAACTCTGTGAGATGATACGTGATGCAGGGGTAAAGATAGAAGGCATAGGCACAAGCGAACTTAGCATTGAAGGTACAGCTGGAAAACCTTTGGAGTTTAAAACAGTAGAAATCATCCCTGACCGTATAGAGGCGGGTACCTACCTTTGTGCAGGTGCTATTACAAACTCTAGTATCACACTTAACAAAGTAAACCATGGACATTTAAGAGCATCCATAGATAAACTAGAGTCTATGGGATGCACCTTTGAACTCAATGATGACAGCATTACTATATATCCTACTGCAAACATAAAACCTGTGAGTCTCATCACCATTGAGTATCCTGGATTTCCTACAGATATGCAAGCACAGTTTATGGCACTAGCTGTCATAGCGGGAGGAGAGAGTCTCATAGAGGAGCGTCTTTTTGAAAATCGATTCATGCATGTGAGTGAACTTAACCGTTTAGGTGCAGACATCTGGTTAAAAGGAAGTACCGCTGCGGTAAAAGGTGTAGAAAAACTCTACGGAGCAGATGTCATGGCAACAGACCTTAGAGCCTCCTCTGCACTTGTCTTAGCGGCACTTGTTGCCGTTGGTACAACCAATGTCCGACGCATCTACCACCTCGATCGTGGATATGATGATTTAGAAGGTAAACTTTCTAAACTTGGTGCAACTATTATGAGGAAGGAAGAGGTTTAGGAATATCCTCTATCCATTCTCTCTTTATATTTGCTACCCAAAAAGCATCCCCACCCTTAGAATGTTTAGGAAAATTATGCTCATAAGATGAAGGGTCAATTTTTTTCATCATAGGTATATGTATAGAACAATGTATATACGCTTCTTCTACTTCTACTAACACGTAAGAGACAATACGAAACAAATCAGGATTTTTTTGTAAATAGTCAAATTTATTTGGAAAGGCTTGTAGTTCTTTTTCTAAGTCTTCTTTTAGAACGATACTGGCTTTTCCATTTACATGTAGCCCTACTTTCGTCTCAAAAAAATCCAAAAACAGTAGTCCTATGTTTGGGTTTTCGCTCATGTTACCCATGCTTGCCATAACACCATTACCTTTGTATTCGGGGTAGAGTACATAATGTTCATCTAGCACCAACACAAAACCCTCGTGCCCCGAACGAAAAGAAGCGTCACACTCGCCTTTGGCGTCAGCCGTAGAGATGAACATCATCTCTTGTTTGGCTATAAAGGTTTGCATAAGTGCTGAGAGATGAGTGATGACTTGTTTGTTGTAAAAACTTAATGCATCTTGCATAGTATGAAACTTTTTTTGCAATGTCTTTTCACCATTAGAGCCTGGTAGTTTTATCTCTTTCATATATCAACCTATTATTAGATGTCCCCTTAATTGAATCGATTATGCCAAGAGATACTTAAAGTAATGATAAAGATAAGCAAAAAGAGATAAAGTACCTCTAGAGAGGTACTTGCTGAATTAAGTGTTCTTATATACTAGCGTGTAACTTAGAACAGTTAGCTAGAACTTCATCCTTATATGTTGCAACACTATCTGTACCCATTGTAGCGTGAGCTTTATCTATAGATGCTAAACATTTTTCTTTTAAGTCTTCTTTAGAGTTGTCTACTACATCAAAGAGGCAAAATGCGGGTATTTTCTTAGCCACAAGTGTTCCACAGTTATCAGCCATATTTACCTTGTGTGCATTAGCAATAAAAGGTGATTTATGTGTACTTTTATCATATGCTTTAGCCATTTTTATAGCCAATTTACAATTACTTACTGTTGTTATGTCTTTTTTCATAAGCACATTTGCAAAAAAGTTTTTCTCATATGGCATTTTAGATGTTATGTTCCCACAGTGTACCACTACTTTATCTTTATAAAAAGCAAGTGTTGCTTCAGATACTTTATTTTTATGCATAGTTTTTTGAAAATCTTTTGCTTCATTGATATATGTTTTACATTCTGATATTGTATCTTGTGCTTGTGCGTTTAATAGTCCTACAGTAGCCAATAATGCTAAGATTAATATATTTTTCATTGGTTATCCTTATGTTAATTATTTGTTAAGATAATCGAAGTATAGCCACAGAAGCTTAAATTAAAATTAATGATTATAATTGTAATAAGTATATATTATACTATAAAAACATCTCCCTATAAACCTCTTCATCATAGGCAACATGCACCTTGCCGTCAGCATATTCTATAACAGGTCGCTTAAGTAGGTAGTTCTCTTTTGCCATCCATACTATCTTACCCTCATCATCTAGGTTAAGTTCTTTTAGTCCAAGGTCACGGTACTTTTTTCCTTTGTTGTTAAAAAGTATGTTAATGTCTACTTGTTTAAGCCATTCACGTATCTTCTCTTCTCCCACAGACTCTACTTTGTAGTCCACAAAGTCAAAATCTATGCCATGCTCTTTCATAAACTTTCGTGCTTTACCTACAGTTGAGCAGGTTTTAATGCCATATATTGTCATCTTACACAGCCCCTTGTTCTATCATCGAGTCGGCTACTTTTCTAAAGCCTGCTATGTTTGCAC
>CAYXTZ010000081.1:0-6912 GCA_964468535.1 uncultured Sulfurovum sp. | reverse complement strand
AAAATAGCGTAGCTTTAAAGATGCCATGTACCATTAAGTGGTAGATAGCAAGGCTAAAGGCCCCTAGACCTATTTCCATAATCATATATCCCATTTGTCCTACAGTGGAGTATCCAAGAGAGCGTTTGATATCTGATACTGCAAGCATCATGAGAGACGCGAGGATAGCAGTGATAAGCCCCATAATAAAAGCGACATTGAGGACAGCAGGGGTTAAAAGCAATAAAAATGCCATCTTGTTGAGTAAGATACCCCCAACATTAACAACGCCAGCGTGCATTAAAGCAGATACTGGGGTAGGTGCTTCAGAAGTATAAGGTAACCAAAGATGAAAAGGGATAATGGCGGACTTCATCATGGCAGCAAATAAGAATAAAAATCCAATGACGTAAATAAGCGGATTGTCAACGCCTCCAGCTTGAGACATTTCTAGCCATATTTGACTAAGTTCTGTCAAATCAAAACTGTCAAATACCTTATAGGTAAGTACAACAGCGATGATGAAAAAGAGGTCTGCTAGCTTATGCGTAAGCATCGTCCACCCAGCATTTTTGATGGCAGATTTTGATTCAACATTAAAAGATATAAGTAGGTAAAGACTGATGCTCATCAGTTGCCATGCAATGGTTAAGATGATAAGGTTGTTGCTCATTACAAGTAGATAAATGGCAGAAAATATAAAGTTTAGGAGTATAAAAAATCTCTTATACTGAGGCTCATCCCACATATATTTTGTTGAGTACTTACGAATGACTAGACCCAATATAGCTACGTAGGGTATTAGAATGGCAGAGAGTTCGTTGAAAATTAAATATCCACCAAAGCCCTCTATGGGAGCATCATTGGTCATGACATGGTATGTACCAAAAAGTGCCAAAAGTGCAAGACCTGAAGAGAAGAAGAGGCTTATTTTTGGCATAAGCTCTTTTTTACTTACAAAAGCGAGTACAAAAGCGATAAATACAGGTATAAATGGTATGAATAGAACTAGTTTTTCCACAAAAAACTCCATGGTTTTTTTATAAAATAAGTAGGTATTGAAATACAAAAGTAAATTCAAGCATACTTTGATTTGGCTATGTTGTCAAATGAGATAAATTAACTCTTATTAATAACACTAATAATAGCAAAACTTACAATTAGATACTTAGATATATCTTATATAAATATGTCTTTATAGGCTCTTTGAGGTAAAATGAAACACTTAAGAATTGGGAATATATAGCTTAATTGTTAAGAAGTCTTTTTGGGCTAGGGTTTGGCATATAAAAGGCATATAAATATTTTAAAAATGTGCTAAAGAGGAAGAGAAAGACTACTCTCCCGTACCTTTATAAATAGCATCAAATTTGGCGGCTAGTTCTGAGGTGTACACTGCAGCACTCATCACGTCACAGTTGAAAACATTTGAAAAACATTCTGGTTCTTCAAATAGTTCAGATTTTTGGTCGATAACTTTTGTCGCCTCTAGTAGCCCCTGATTGTTCTTACTTGCATGATTTAACGCTGCTAAGAAGACGTCTATTTTACTACCTATAAATTGATTATCTAGTGTTTCTTTGATGAGAGAGTCATTTTTATAGTCATGCAAAAGTTGTTTTACTTGCTCAGGAGAAAGGAACACACCAGCACTATAAGCACCTTGAAGTTTATTGGTATAGGAAAGGTCTTCAATGTAGTCACTTGGTACTACATCTTTCCAGTCAGTCACATAAGTATCATGAAATTCAGTATCAATGATGCCCGATATGGCTGACCCTTGTACAAAATAAAATGTCTCAAAAAAACCTTGTGCGATAGCTATAAAGTAGGCATGCCACTTATTAAAATTGTCATAATCAAGTGCGCGCGAACGCTGAATGATTGTTTTATATTTGTCTTTATAATATGCCTCAACTTCTTCTTTGCTATGGCTCTTTAGTTGTTTCTTTGGTATCTTTTGTTCTAAAGTATTACAAACACCTATGTCTTCAAAGGCATCAAAATACCACGTTCTCATTTGTTCTTTCGTTATAGGATGATAACTTACACTGAAATCCATGTTTGACCTTTAATTTTAATTACTAGCATTTCGCTATGTGTATATCTTTCGGGAAGATACATCAACTTATCTTAGAAAGAGATTGGTTGGGAATTAAAGTGTGCCAAAAGGGAGAGTTTTTGAGGACTTGTGGGGATACTATGTATTTTTTTGAGTTAAATCAAGGAGTAAGTAGCCAATTCTATAATTTTAAGTTATTATTAATATAATATTTAGTATAGTGCTGTCAAATTAAATATAAGGGTTAGACTATGAAAAAATTTATAACAACATCTGCAGTGGTTGCTGCATTATTGACAAGCGTACAGGCTGAGGAAGCTGTAAAGGTAACGACTACACCAGTAGAAGTGAAAACAAAAGAAGTAAAATCAACTTCAGACTTTGACGTAAATTCAATGATGACAGACATGAAAGAAGCGATGATTAGCATGAGTAAAGATGCTAAAGATGCACTTGTAGGACTCAAAGACGGTGCAGTAGAGACTAGTAAAAGTGCTGAAAGAACAGTAACATCTGTAAGTACAGATGCAAAAGACACTTCAGTAAAAGTATCGGATGATATTAAAACTGTTGAAACAACAACTGTAAAAGACATGAGAGATACTGTAGTGTCTGTTTCTACAGACAGCAAAGATGCGACGGCGAATACAACAAAAGACTTTAAAGATTCAGCGACTATCGCTTCTAAAGAAATGAAAGATTCATCTTTAGCAATGTCTGCAGATGCAAGTACATCACTTAAGACCGTATCTGCTGACTCTGCAACTTCAGTGAAAACACTAGCTACAGATGCAAATGCAACAGCAAGTACACTTTCAAGTGACGCTGCAAGCTCCGTAAAAACAGTCTCAACTGACTCTGCAAGCTCCGTAAAAACAGTCTCAACTGACTCTGCAACTTCAGTGAAAAGTGTAGCAACAAATGTAAATGATTCTGTAAAAACAGCATCTAGCGATACAAGAGCATCTCTAACATCTGTAGGCGACAATGCTTCTGCCTCAGTAAAAACAGTTTCAACGGATGCTTCTACGTCTGTGAAGTCTGTTGCGGATAATACAAATGATTCAGTTAAAACTATTTCAAACTAAATAGTATATTTATACCAACAAAGCAACTCTTCTTGGGAGTTGTTTTTCTTCTCTCTAAATCTATAATTTTAAAATACTTTAGAGCTAACCTTTATAAAAAACTCAACCTCGTTTAGCTATAATTTAAGTACTTTATATAACACAAGGGACACATATGTTTGGAATATTTGACAATGATGAAGAAATAGCAGAGGCTAAAATATTTTTTGGCTCTAAAGAAGAAACAAAAGAAGCTACACAAGAGCGTAAAAGTCCCTATGATGGGGCTGTGGTGAGTAGGGTACCTATATGTGATGCGGAAGATAGTATTTATGCATTAAAAATTGCTAAAATGGCTAGTAAGGAAGCTACTAAGTCAGCACTTTCTCAGCGTATCTTATGGCTTGAAGATGTAGCTAAAAGATTAGAGGAAGAGAAAGAATCTTTTGCAATGATGCTTTCTCGTGAAGTGGCAAAGCCTATTACTTTTGCACGTATAGAAGTAGAACGCTGTGTGGAAACTGTACGACTCACTGCTATGGAGCTAGCTAACTTACATGGAGAAACTATACCTACAGATATCATGCCAAGTGGTAAAAAAACATTGGCTTTTTTTAGACGTGAACCTGTAGGCGTGGTGGTTTGTATCACCCCATATAACTTCCCTCTTAACTTAGTTGCACACAAGATAGCTCCAGCCTTGGGTGCAGGAAATGCTGTGGTACTTAAGCCTACACCAGAAGCACCTATGGTAGCGTATATGTTTGCCAAGTTATTTGTAGATTCTAAGTACGCAATACAAGATGCATTGTCCCTGGTGTATGGAGATGCCGAAGTCGGTTCAGCACTGGTTGCTTCAGATATTCCAAGAGTTATTTCATTTACAGGGTCGGTACAAGTGGGGAACATTATCAGTAAAGAAGCAGGTATCAAAAAAGTAAGTCTTGAACTGGGTGGAAATGCTGCAAGCTACATAGACAAAAGTGCAGACCTTTCTACTGCTGCAAAACGTTGTGCATATGGAGCATTTTATAACTCTGGACAAGTGTGTATTTCTCTTCAGCGTATTTATATCAACGAAGAGGTGTATGAAGAATTTTCGGAACTCATTGCCAAAGAGACAACTATGCTTAAAGTGGGTTCACCCTATGAAGAAGATACTTTCATGGGGCCACTTATAGACGAAGAGTCAAGAAACAGAGCTAAAACTTGGGTAGCTTCAGCACAAAATGAAGGTGCAAGAGTTATAGCGGGTGCTAAAGAGATAGATGGTATCTTTTCTCCAACCATCATGGCAGATGTCACAGATGAGATGACAATCATTTGTGAAGAGGTCTTTGCCCCCATTGTTTCTTTGTTTTCTGTACCTTCTTACGAGGCAGCTATTGGTAAGATGAATGACTCTCCTTATGGATTACAGTTTTCCATTTTTACCAATGATTTACGTATGACACAAGCTTTTATAGAAGATGCACAATGTGGAGGAGTAGTAATAAATGATATCCCTACATTACGCTTTGATGTGCAACCTTATGGAGGTTCTAAACTTTCTGGCATTGGTCGTGAAGGTCCTAAGTGGGCATTAGAAGAGTTCACAGAAGTAAAGTCGATTGTCATTTGTTAAGAGAGTTTTGATATCCTTAGGGAAATATTTTAGTTAGGTTTATATAATGGATATACTATTTCAGCCAGGTTTTTTAGGGACACGTTCACCTTTATTTATGGATATTGTATCGGTCATTGTGGCATTTTTGCCTTTTTTGATTTTTGGAGCAATTTTACTTGCAAAAAAAGAGAATTATCAAGCACATGAGAGTGTGCAGAAGTTACTTTTTGTGGTGACTGTCATTGTGGTGTTGTTTTTTGAGTTTGGTGTCCGTTATGTAGGTGGCTATAAAGTGCTTATGGAGGGTAGTTCTGTAGAACATGATTATTTTATTTATGTTTTGATTTTTCATATTATAATTTCTGTAGTCACGCTGATTTTGTGGAGTATGATACTTTATTCTTCTAAGCGATATAAAAAGCAAAAAACACTCCCAGGACTTTATTCTAAGAATCATAAAAAAGCAGGGCAGCGTACCTTTATAGGCATCATCTTAACGACACTCACTGGCGGGTGGGTCTATGCTTTACTTTTTGTCTATTAAAACATGAGCAGTAGTAATATTATGAAATTATTTTGGATATTTGTAGTGAGTTTAGTGTATGTAAGTGCAAATTTACATCAAGAAGATGTCACCAAGCAGGCTATTGTCAAAATATATACTAGCTCACAGGTGCCCAATTATCAAGAACCATGGTCATCTTCTATGCGAAGCGGTACAGGTTCTGGAGCTATTATAGAGGGTGGATACATCTTGACCAATGCACATGTAGTGGCCAATCAAGCTTTTTTAGAAGTACAACGCTATGGACAACGTAAACGCTATATTGCCAAGGTACATGCCGTTTCTCATCAAGCAGACTTGGCACTTCTAAAGGTGGAAGAAGAAGCATTTTTTAAAGGCGTGACTCCTCTTACTTTTGGCTCACTTCCTGAGGTAGAACAAAAAATAGTAGTTTATGGCTACCCTATGGGAGGTTCAACACTCTCAGCTACTATTGGTGTGGTCTCACGTGTAGAGCATCATGTGTATGCACACAGTGGTGAGTCATTTTTAGCAGTCCAAGTGGATGCTGCTGTAAATCCAGGAAATTCTGGAGGTCCTGCACTCTCAGATGGTAAGATTGTAGGCGTGGTGATGCAAGTGATTAAAAAATCTCAAAACATAGGCTATCTTGTACCTGTGAGTATAGTCAAGCACTTTTTGAAAGATATGAAAGATGGTACTTATGATGGCTTGGCAGATATTGGTATAGGTTCCCAGAAATTAGAAAACCCCGCCATGAGGAGATATTATGGTCTTGATGAAAATATCTCAGGAAAACTTATAAACAAAGTTGTACATGATTCAACACTTTATGGCATTTTAAAAGAAGGAGATATCCTTACAGCTGTGGATGGACATAATATAGAAGATGATGGTACTGTTGAGTTTAGAAAACATGAATATACATATTTTCATCATTTTATAGATGCCTATCAAATGGGCGAAAGTGTAAGTCTTGATATTATCCGTGACAAAAAACCTATGCGTGTACATGCACGTTTAAAACATACTGCTGATGACATGTATTTAGTGAAGACCACTAGGTATGATGTGATGCCTACATATTTTGTATTTGGTGGTTATGTTTTCTCTCCTTTGACACGAAACTTGATTGTCTCTACCAATAAAAATCGCTTAAAACTCTCTTATCTAGCATCTAAATGGAAAGAGGAAGACAAGAGTGAGGTAGTCGTACTTCTTAAAGTTTTAGCCTCTGACATGAGCAGAGGAGACAATGCCTTTGGTATGTGGCCCATAGACAAAGTAAATGGACAGACCTTTGAAAACTTCAAAGACTTTTATGAAAAGGTACATGCAGTAACAGATAAGTATCTAGTACTTGAAGACAAAGATGGTGTGAAAGTTATTATTGACCGTGAAGAGGCACGAAAGAAGCAGAGTGGTATTTTAAAGAAGTATAATATTGAGTTTGATAAATCAGTAGACTTACGCAAAGACACAGCTGTCTCCCAGAAGTAAATCATTCATACTTCTTAAACTGCTCTAGCCACTCTTTATCTTCATCACTCAATTTGCCCACACGTGCAAGCAATTTTGCTTTGGTATTGATGAGGTCTTCTATGCTTAAGTATTCTAAGAGGTCAGGGTTTATAGTGGGTTCTTCTCTACCGTAAGCGATGAGCTTTTCTAT